>CADBNP010000206.1 GCA_902796095.1 uncultured Aeromonadales bacterium
TACTGATTAATTAATGTTTGTAAAGTACCATTAATGATTCTGATTTGTCTGTCAGGAACTGACTTTTTGCACCGCACTCATATATTGGATTCATTTTTTATCATTATTATTCTATGTATCATCCATTTTACTTCTTTAATGCATAGCATCCTATCATTTCAGATAATCTTTTCCGAAATTTACTCCTACATACAGCGTAAGCCATCATCCTACAAGCATATCCTGAGTTCAGTTTAAAATCTTCATTGGCTGATGACCACAGCCCATGGTCATGTAAACGGTACGTTGTCATATATTTGGATATATAACCAATTTTCCCCTTTTGTTCAATATAAAATGCCAATGCAATTTCATTAAAACGGTCACTATACAAAACATCAGGCAATGACTTTAATATTAAAGATCTAAAAAAACAGCACGAAAAATTCGCTATCAAGTTTAATGTTGGCTCTCTGATAAAATCATCCCCCGTTAACTTTTCCGATAGATTATTTTGTCTTGGCAAATATGACAACTTACCATCCTTTAGAAGTTGTATTCTATTGAATACCATTGAACAATCTTTGTTTCGCTTCAAAAAATCCAACTGACTGTCTAGTTTGGATTTGTCTATCCAATAGTCATCTCCTTCAAGTATTGCAATGTATTCCCCTTTAGCTTCAGCAAAACACTTTTTCATGTTCTGGGAAATACCTAAATTGGTATCTGACGATATATCCCTTATCAGATTCGGATACCTCAGTGCATATTCTTTCACGATTTGCCTTGTTCTATCTGTTGAACCGTCATCTGATACTAATATTTCGTGAACAAATTCACCTCTCTGTACAATCGCACTTTCAATAGCTTCGCTGATAAACTTTTCGTGATTGTATGCAGTTATTACCGTAGTCACCATCGGGTAATAATTCTGCTTCTTTCTCTCATAATTGAAGCTGTCGTACAAGTCAACTGACGTAGTGATTCTGCCTGGATACGCACTATCATCGTAGAGAACAAGCGTACGATTCACATAATATGGTTCATACTTCTCCGAGTACCGTAAAATCAGATCCCAGTCTACCAAACGTTTCATGTTGATATCGAAACCGCCCAGTTCCTGATACAACTCACGGCTGTGACAAAACGCATTAAGATCTATGAAGTTTTCTTTGCGCAGTGCTTCAATACTGAAAGTGCTTCCTATTTCTTTCTGTTCATATAACCTGTAGATCTTTCCATACAGTGTCTTTACATTTCTGTTACCGACGATTCGTTCCGCAAATGATGCTAGATACACAGGTGACGCAATATTGTCAGAATCAAGATACGCTATCCAAGGATTTTTTGCCAATTCTAGAGCCATGTTCCTAGCATGACTTACTCCCCGGTTCTCTGTGCGTACAAGTCTGATTATCCCTTCAGATATTTCGCGACTGTAGTTATCTTCAATGACATCTGATGTTCCATCAGTTGAACCATCATCTGTGATTATGAGCTCAAAATTGCGATACAATTGATTTAATAACGAATCAATCGATTCTTTAACACGATCCGCACGATTGTAAACTGGCATTATTATAGAAAATTCAGGTTGCTCTCGCAATACTTCTCCGTCCTTACAGATATCACCATTAACGAAGGTAAAGGAAACGTCTGTAAATTTCGAAAGCGATCTTGCTTTTGAAGATTTTGTTGAAAGAAGCAGCCTGTCACCTTCGCTCAAAAAAATCTCGTTATTAAGTCGGGCCGAATGCCTCGCCGAGTTCATGTAGGAATCATGAAGTCTCCAGCGTGTAATCTTTTTATTGATAAAATACACTGGACTTTCAAGACAGATCTGACGCCACAGCCACCAGTCAAGATTTGCTTTTACCGGGTTGTGGTCAAAATCGCACTTAATGAGACTCTCTTTCCTAACCATTGTACAGGAGAACGTGAAGATCCAGTTTCGCTTTCTGAATTCCTCCGCCGTAATGTAAGTTCTCGTAGTTGTAAACCTTGTGTTTACCTTAAGCATATGTCTTCTTACGCCGTTGATCTCGTTTTCATTTTTGTCTCCGAAAAGCGTAAGATCGTTCGTGATTATTCGGACATCAGCATACTTTTTTATGCACTTAACCTTTTCTTCAAGGTAGTTCTTTTCCCACAAATCATCAGCCTCAAGGAAGGCTATATAATCACCGCGGGATTTTGCCAAACCAAGCTTGATTGTTTCCGGAAGGCCTCGATTTACATGATTTTCATGAGTAAAGAGATGAAATTTTTCATGACAGAGGTACTTTTCAACAACTGCAACCGAATTGTCTTTTGAACCGTCATCGACAATAACCACCTCATAATTGCTATAGGTTTGAGCCAAAATGCTGTCCAAAGCCTCCGAAATAATATCAGCGTAGTTATAACTGGCTACAATTATGCTGACCAGAGGATCACGCTCCTTAAACTCTCTGTAAACCCTGTCAGTAATAGTTGGAACTGTTTCAACAAACGCCGGATAGATCTGCCTGTTTTCCTTTTTACCAGTTTTTAAGTAATGCAAAAGCGGACAGATTCCTGACTTCTTCACATCAGAATTGAATTCTAAATACAATGAAGAACAAAATGACTTGGAAGGATCATATCCCTTTGTCCACCCTATCAAAAGATAATGCTGCAGAGGATCCAGAATTCCGCTGCCGGATTCCGGGTATCGCTTCTGGTACCATTTTTGGTCAAAAAACTTGCTTTTTCTGACCAGTTCGAGATCCTTTGGAGTCACTTTTGCAGATGCAAGACTTTCAGTCAGAGTGATCAGATCCTCTCCTAAACCCGATGCCAGATTAGGCTTTTCCAAAATTCCCAGTAATCTGGTTGCAGCATCCTGGCTGAGATTCTTAAGCAGTGAATACCCTAGCTGCTTTCCATTTACGTCAGAACTTTTTCTTAAAAACGTTATAAGCGGATTGTTCGATGAACCGCTACTGGTTCCTTCCACCCCAATGCTGACAGATTTCTTCAGAGTTTCATCAAAATATTCAGAAGGTCTGTTCCCCTTTTTCCACCCTTGAGTTAAGTAATGCTCAAGCGGAGTCATAATACCGTTATTTTCTCCGTCTTTCGCTTCTGAGCCAGCACGATTCAAAACATTTCCCTGAGCGGCGTCCAAGATACTTGAATTTTGAGAATTATTGACACTGTCGGAACCTAAGCATGCATCACTATTGCTGGCAGTGCCTACTTTATCTGCAACTTCACCATTCTGTTTGCTGTCTTCATCTTGGAGATAGTGTTCCTTGTACCATGACTCATCAAATAATCCCGAGTTCTTGATTCTCCAGATCTCCCGATCGCTGTCGGAATACTCTTCCTGCCAGATCCTTTCTGCAAATCCGAATTTTTCCCGCGTCTCAGGATCCCAGGTATTCTGCTCATACATGGTTCTGAAAAGTTCAGGAGCACTTCTCTTTAACTCATTTGTCGAAAACTGGTGATGGTGATAAACAATGGCATCCGGAGCATAATAAATCTTATATCCCAGCATATCTCTGACATAATCGCAGAAAATGCGATCCGAACGGAAGTGCCTTCCGTGTTCTTCATCCAGGGCAGGAAGTTTGTCAAGAACCGCTCTCTTTATGTAAACACAGAAGAAAGGAGCATACGCAATTTCAATTTCTCTGCCGTCACTGAACAGCGGAACCCTTTCAATATTTCTGTAGACGGCTGAAAGATTCACA
>CADBNP010000207.1 GCA_902796095.1 uncultured Aeromonadales bacterium
ATACACCGGGGAGGTGTTTTTCTCGGCACATGCGGCAGAGAGTTCGGAAAAGGACATGATGCGGATAGGGATCGTATCGACGCTGATTTTTTCAGCTCTGTTCATGTACGTTTTCAGAAGCGCGAAGATTCTTCTGCTGACCTGTCTCAGTCTTGCACTGACGCTTGCGGACGGTATTGCGGCAGTGATCCTGGTGTTCGGGGAAATCCATGTCATAACCCTGGCTCTTGGCACCTGTCTCATCGGCATCTGCGTGGACTATAATCTTCATGTTTTTATGAAAAGAGCTCACGGAGATGATCCTGAAAATACAGTCAGAAGTCTTGCCGGTCCCATGCTTCTTTCCCTGATATCCAGCATCAGTGCGTATCTGGTAATGTCCTTTACCGATCTCTGCGTTCTGAAGCAGCTGTCCGTCATGGCGGTTGCATCACTTGCCGCATCCTTCCTTACAGTAATGTGCCTTCTGGTGCATTTTCGGGTAAAAACAGTCAGTGAGTACGGCGGAAGAATTCCCGCCAGGCCGGGCAGGATCGCCGTAACAGCGCTTACCTCAGCAGTAACGGTTCTTGGAGTGGCACTGTATGCCGCAGTTCCGGCGGATGACGATGTGGGGAGAATGCAGGAAAGAGACGGGAATCTGGTCAGAATGAACAAGGAGATTGAAAAAATACTTAACGGCAGTGACGCCGGAGTATGGTACGCCGCCGGCTCCAGCAGTCTGGAAAAGGCACTGAAGGAGTGCGAGGAACTTTATCAGTCATTAACCGCGAAGGAAAGGAATAAGATTCTTCTGCCCTGCACCTTTATTCCGTCAGCTGACAGGCAGAGGGAAAATATTGAATCCTACGGCACTATGACCCGGCAGCTGAAGGAAATATACAAAAAGTCCGGCATTGAAACTGCAATGCCTGATTTCAGTACCATGAGTATTTTCAGACCGCAGGAACATCCGCTGTACCGGCTGCTCCCCGTTGGAGAAAACGGAATTCTGATCAGAGCGCCGGCATCGGATCCTGCACTTTTATCAAAGCTTGACGGCATGAGCTTTCTCACACGAATGGACCGGCGATCAGAATGGAGCAATACCTTCAGACACTACCGGATCCAGTTGTCATGGCTGCTTGGCATATCATTCTGCATCATAAGCCTGTATATGCTGCTGAAGGCTGGAAGAAAGGCTGTCAACCTGTTTATTCTTCCGGCAGCCTCCGGAATTTCAGCCGGCATTGCGGCGAATGTGCTTCTGGGCGGAGGCTATATGAACATGTTTACCGTTATGGCAGGATTCATGATACTTGGTCTCGGTACAGACTACAGCATCTTCTACCACAGCTTTTCCGGAAACGAAAGGGACAAAGGCAGGACAGTTCAAACTTTGATTACAGCGTGGTTAACAACGGAGACATCTTTTGGTATGCTTGCCTTTTCAGGCATCAGCGTGATTTCTTCCTTCGGATTAAACCTGGCGGCCGGTCTTACAGTAATGCTGCTGGCAATACTGTTTTCCGGAACCGGCGAAGAAAAAAAGGAAAAGGAAAAGCAAAAATGAATATCTATCTCAACCAGCCGTTTGCAATATCCTCCCTCGGTCTGTCAAGACAGGAGACTGCAGACAGTCTGAAAGGCAACAGCCAGAAATATTTCTCACGTCTTGAGGGATATCTTCCGGGATCCGGTGCAAGCGATCTGGTGTACCTGCCGGTTGAAAGCGGGGACGGAGAATGCAGAAACAATGTTCTGGTGGATTACTGCATCAGTGCAAATTCAGAGCTGATCCTGGAAATAAAGAGACGATACAGTGCCGAACGCATTGCCGTAATTGCCGGAACCTCCACCTCATCCATAACCGAGGTGGAAAACCACCTTAAACCATTCTACGCTCCGGGCAAACCTCTGCCCTATGATCCGGACATCATTGAAATCAGCAACATTTCCTCTCACGTAAAAACAAAGCTTGAACTGGCAGGCCCCGCCTACACCATAGCAACAGCCTGCTCATCAGCCGCAAGAGCAGTTATAAGCGGAGCCGCGCTTCTGAAGGCGGATCTCTGCGATGCCGTAATTGCGGTAAGTTCGGATTCTCTCAGCAAAATCAGCATCGGCGGCTTCAACGCTCTTGGAGCACTGAGTTCAGAGCACTGCCGTCCGTTCCACAGAGATCGAAACGGCATTAATATCGGCGAGGGAGCAGGATTTACGGTAATGACGAAGGAGCAGCTGAGCAGCGACTGCATCAGACTTGCGGGATACGGTTCAAGTTCCGATGCCTACCATATCTCCTCACCTTCTCCAGACGGGCGCGGTGCCGAAGCCGCCATAAGAATGGCACTTGAAAAATCCGGGCTGAAACCTGAGGATATAGGCTATATAAACGCCCACGGCACAGGTACAAAGCTGAACGACAGCATGGAGGGTGCCTGCATGAGCCGTATTTTCGGCAGAGAGATCCCCTGCTCCTCAACAAAGCACCTGACCGGACACACCCTTGGCTCCTGCGGTCTTGTTGAATGCTTCATCTGCAGCATCATTATGCAGGACAGGATACAGCTTCCGTACCATCCGTACGCGAAAGAGGAATATCAGGAGGAATTCCCCGGATTAAGACTGGCGGATCATGCCGGCATGGAATGCGAAGGAAAATACATCATGTCCAACAATTTCGCCTTCGGCGGCAACAATGCATCACTGATTTTCGGTCCGGCGGTGGATTAACCTGAAAATAAACAGCCGACCTTTAATAACTACGCAGAAGAGTACACATGATTGAATATACAGTTCCGGAAGAAACGTTCCGGATGATAATGCCCCAGAAACATCCCATGCTTCTGATTGACGGTATAGTTGAGTGCAGTCCGGAAAATAAAACCGGCATCTGCGGACTTACCGTCGGTCGGAGGAACACTGCCGCACTTGATGAAGACGGATGTCTCAGTTCCTTCTGCCTGATTGAAATAATGGCCCAGACCATGGCGGCAGTAAGCTCGTATTCCGCATACAGCACCGGCCGACAGAAAATGCAGAAGGGACTTCTGATGACTGTCAGAGACTGCAGACTTCTATGCGGCAGTTCAATTAAGCCAGGGACGGAAATACTCATCAGATCAGTTCCTGTATACGACGAGGCCGACATTATCAGATCCTCCGTCCGTGCCTGGATCCCGTCTTCAGATGAGGTGATATCGGAGGCCCTGATCACCGCATGCCAGACTGTGGCAGGAACAGATTAACCCCAAAAACTGCATAAAAGTCTTTAAAATTGCAGCAAATCATCCATTAAATCAATCGGAAACAGTTATGGAAACAAAAAACAGAAGAATTCTGGTTACCGGGGCCGGCACCGGGATAGGAGCAGCCATTGCAAGAAGACTGGCAAAAGACGGTTTCAGGCTGGCTCTTCACTGCCGCAGCCACATTGAGGATACCAATAAACTGGCAGCCGAACTGGCGGACTGCGGCTGCGACTGTTCAGTTGTCAGCTTTGACGTGGCTGACACCGCTGCAGCTGAAGCGGCGCTGAACGAAGACATGGATAAGTATGGAGCATACTGGGGGGTGATTTCAAATGCAGGCATTACCAGAGATGCACCGCTTCCTGCTCTGGAAAAGAATGACTGGTTTGACGTCATCAACACCAATCTGGGCGGATTCTACAATGTTGTAAAGCCATGCGTAATGCCAATGATACATCTGAGAGACGGCGGCAGGATCATAACCGTATCCTCGCTTTCAGGAGTGGCAGGCAACCGCGGTCAGACCAACTACAGCGCATCAAAGGGCGGTCTTATTGCCGCATCCAAGTCTCTTGCTCTTGAGCTTGGCAAAAGAGGAATAACCGTCAACAGCATAGCTCCGGGACTGATAGAAACAAAAATGGCAGATCAGGCAGCCGTCGATGCCGCACTTGGCATGATCCCTCTAAGAAGGATCGGAAAACCGGAGGAGGTTGCTGCCGTTGCAGGCTTTCTCTGCTCAGACGGCGCCGCCTACATTACAAGGCAGGTGATCAATGTGAACGGAGGAATGTACTGATGAAACGGGTTGCCGTAACAGGAATGGGAATGATTTCACCTCTCGGATGCACCGAAGATACAATTATGGACAAGCTCCGCTCCAGAACCAATGCCACGGCTGAATATCAGGAGCTTTACGAATACAAAAACATGAACTGCAAAATGGCTGCCATGGTGACAGATCCTCTGCCCGAACTGCCGCGAAAGAAGGCAAGAGGCCTGGGAAGAATAGGAAAACTTGCTGTTGCCGCAACGCAGGAGGCACTGTCAGACAGCGGGCTGTCAGATGATCCCGTCATTCATGAAACCTGCACCGGCATAGCATACGGAAGCTGCGGCGGCACCATGTCGGGACTAAGGGACACTGCCGAATTTGCCGTGCACAGGGACACCACCTGTCTCAATGCCACCTCATATGTCCAGATTATGCCGCACAATGCTGCAGTAAGTCTGTCCATTTTTTTCGGGATCCACGGAAGATTAATCGCAACCTCCACGGCCTGCACATCAGGATCCCAGGCAATAGGCTACGGTTATGAGACCATAAAAAACGGTCTTGCCACGATCATGATTGCAGGAGGTGCCGAAGAGCTTAATCCCTTCACAGTGGGAGTGTTTGATTCGCTCTTTGCGACATCCGCGGGAACAGATCCGAAGCTGTCACCGCGCCCCTTTGACAGAACAAGAGACGGAATTATAGTTGCCGAAGGTGCAGGAACACTTATCCTGGAGGATTACGATCACGCTGTAAACAGGGGTGCAAAGATCCATGCCGAGGTTGCTGGCTTCGCCACCAACTGCGATGCATCGCACATCACTAACCCGTCCTCCGAGCATATGGAGCAGTGTATGCGGCTTGCACTTGAAAGCGCAGATCTGAAACCTGAAGATATTGATTACATCAACGCCCACGGCACCGGAACGCTGGCGGGAGATGCCGCCGAGGGAAGTGCCACCTTCAGAGTATTCGGAAAATCCGTACCGGTTTCGACGCTGAAAAGTTATATGGGACATACTCTCGGAGCGGCCGGAGCACTGGAAGCCGGGATATCGGTTATGATGTCCAGAAGAGGATGGATGGCACCGAATCTTGGACTTTCCGATCCGGATCCGGCATGCGGGGATCTGGATTTCATAAGAGATGACGGAAGGTGCATCAGACCCAAGTATATCATGAGCAACAATTTTGCATTCGGCGGAGTCAACACGTCACTGATCTTCAGAATACCGGATCAGCGATGAAAGTCCTCAGGATCATATCCCGGGTACTGCTGTGGATCCTTACCGTGCTGTATCCATTTATTATCTACCTTGCTCTTAGCAGCAATGCTCCGATCTGTGCTCTTGCCGCACTGGGGATGATTCTTCTGCTGAGAATTCTGACAGGTGGCGGTACCGGCAGAACTGACAATATTATCCTGACAGTACTCGGAATAACTGTTCTCATTCTGTTCAGACTGAGAGAGGATCCTGTTTATCTGATGCTCTACCCCACCCTTGTATCCTACGGTTTTCTTGCCGTATTCGGCATCAGTCTGACAGGGGAAAAATCTGCTGTTGAAAAGATAGCTTCGCTTTCGGTAAAAAAAGAGGAAATCACCGACGACTTCAGGCAATACTGCCGCAGAGTAACCGCAGCCTGGTGCATATTCATGTTTCTGAACGGCACAGCGGCATTATGTCTGGCGTTTCTGGCCGACAGGGAAATCTGGATGATTTATACCGGCTTCATATCATATATCCTTATGGGGCTCATGTTTGCCGGTGAATATCTGATACGCATACACGTGAGAAAAGGAACATCAAATGACACTGAAAAAATTTAATGATCAGAAGGCTGTTGATGCCATCAGACTGGCTCAGATATACGCTGTTTCACCTTTTATCTTTCAGGGCATTTCCGCCATGTACAAGCTTGGCATCATGAAGGCAATGGATGATCAGTGCGGAGACACCGGACTTGATATTGATGAAATAACGGCAAAATCAGGGACGGACAAATTCGCCGTCAGACTTCTTCTGGATATGGCGGTTGCCGCCGATATCGTAATTGAGTCGGAGGATCACCGGTTCATTCTTTCAAAAACCGGCAGGTATCTGGCTTCTGATCCCATGACCAGGGTAAATTTTGATTTTTCTGCGGACACCTGCTATGCAGGAATGGCTCACCTTACTGAGGCTCTGAAAACCTCAAAACCGGCAGGACTGAGGGAGCTTGACACGAAACATGAAACCGTCTACCAGGCACTGTCAACTCTTAAGGAGCCTGCAAAATCCTCATGGTTCAACTATGATCATTTTTATTCCGACTGCAGTTTCAAAAGTGCTCTTGATCATATTTTCAAACGACTTACACCCCACTCTGTTTATGATATCGGCGGAAACACGGGAAAATTCGCCACCGCAGTTGTTACAAGAAAACCGGACTGCCACGTGACAATAATTGATCTGCCCCAGCAGTGTGCCATGGCTGAAGAAAACATATCCGGACAGAATCTTCAGGACAGTATAGACACTTATCCCTGCGATCTTATGAACCCGGATCTGCAGTTTCCCTGCGATGCGGATTTATGGTGGATGAGCCAGCTGGTGGAATGCTTCAACTTTTCCGACAATCTCAGGATTCTGAAAAAAATACATTCCTCCATGAAGGATGATGCCGTGCTTGTAATAAGTTCAGTATTCGGCGATGCCCAGCCGAACGATATTGCAAAAATGGTTGTTGAGAGTCAGAGTCTGTATTTTGCCGCTATCGCCAACGGTGTAAGCAGATTCCATCATCTCAGGGATTTCAGCAGACTGACCGAAGATGCCGGTTTCAAAATCATGGATACGGTGAAAAATACCGGATTAAGTACCAGCATGCTGTTTCTGAAAAAATAAACAGAAACCGCCGGCATAGTCGAATCTCATGCTCATTCGTCTCATATGCGGAATCATGCTGAATTCCGGACGGTTCTTCTCTGAAACAGAATAAAACCTACACCACAGGTCTGTTGCGGTAGAAAAGCAGGGCCGGTGCCGCTATGCCGAGACCTATGGCCAGCATGACAAATGCGGTAAGCAGACCGTTTTCAAAAATTGAAACGATGTACTGTTCTCTCATACCAGGATTGTCATGAATTTTTATCATGGAAAGCAGAGTCATATAGGCAAATTTTCCAGGAATAATGGGAACTATGGATGACACGGTAAAAACAGGTCTCGGAACTCTGATCCTGGGAACAATCAGTATGAATATAATGCTGATGACCACGCTGGCTATAAATGAGGATGCCACGATACCAAGATCCGCTGCAAGACAGACAGATCTTGAAAGGTGACATACGGCTCCGCCCAGTCCAATCAGCGGAATATACTTTGCCGGTGTGACAAAAAGAACGGCAAAGGCCATGGAAACCACGGCACTGAGGAAAAAGTCCTGCAGATAGTTAAGAACCGAATCGGCCGCCATCAGATTAATCATTATTTCATCGTACTGCACTTACGGATTCCTCAATGCTTTTTTCAAAATTTTTTCAATGTACATCATAATCATGGTTGTCATTCTTTTCGCAATCTTAAGATTCTAATGACGGATGATCCTCTGAATAAAGGAGTTCTTCCTGAAGTTATTCAAAATCTGACAGACACCGGAACTGCACGCTGTTTCGCCTGCAGGCAACCTAATACCACAGTGAGGTAAGAGAAAGTGCCAGCACAACACCGATACAGACTGACAATATAAGCATTACCGTTGTAACGAGTCTGTATATTCCCATCACCGGATAGCCCTTAAACAAATCCAGTATGCCGTTAATAAACGGAAAGCCGGGCACAAAAGGAAGAAGAGAAACAACCATGGCAACGGCAAGATCTGTACTTCCAAGCCCACAGACAAAGGTACCGAGAACAAAAGAAACCAGGGTACCGGTAAATCCGCAGGAAATGAAAACAAAGAGGTGAAACAAACCGAGTCTGTTAAGATACAACTTCAGTGCAATTGTCACGCATCCGGCTAAAACGGCGGTAACAGCGGCATGAGCATTTCCTCCGTTCAAAAAACAGAAGCTTCCGCAGGCTATACCGATAACAGGTATCACAAGAAAATTGCTGTATTTCCAGGAACTGAAATTTTTGAGAATATGATGCAGATGGCTGGGACTGATTTTTTTCTCCTCCAGTTTTCTGCACAACCTGGAGCAGTAAATCAGACTGCCGAGATTCAGACCGATACCGCGGGTACGGTAAAATGACGAATACTCCTCATCACCGCGCGTGAGCTTGATGATGATCATGTTGGGACTTACTATCACCACAGCAGTGCAGCCGCAGGCCTTCGCAACTCTCTCCGATGTCTGTACTATAAGCCTGGTTTCGGCACCGCAGGAGGAGAGGATAAGAGCCAGTTCCGCAATGAAACCGGTCAGTTCCTTTAAATCCATCTTCAAATTGTTACTCTACAAAAAAAGCAGCAAAGCCGGATATTGCAAAAAAGCAGATGATTAAACATCATCACGGCAAACCATCCCTGCCCAGCATACCAGAAACCAGTCACGTGCAGGAACAGCTTGCCGAGCTTCAGTCTCAGTCCGGATCAGCAGAGATCAGCGGAAATACAGGTGGACTGAGGACTTATTTGCCAGTCAAGCCCGCCGCTACCTCTGACAACCGGCGTAAGAATCAGTGTCGCGCCGCGCAGTCCGTGTTCTCTGACTGCAGTCGCACGTATTGTTCCGCGATCGACTTCTATCGTATCAACAAATTTTGTTGCATGAGCCCGAGGGTTCTGGGAAAGATCCCAGCCGCGTTCACCACGATTCGGATCTGCCCTGTTGCCGGTGCTGCATCTGTCCAGATTATCTGTATCAAAATAGCAAAGTTCCACCTGCTGCTTCAAAGGCGCAGTAGCCGTAGAAACTTCAGTGAATTTGGCCCGGGCAGTGTACTTTGCATATGCCGGAAGAGCTATGGCGGCCAATATGCCAATCACAGCAATGCCGACAAAAGCACCCACAATGATAACCACGGCAACAACCGCTGCACCGCCCGGCTTGCCCGGAACCTGAATGCCGGCAGATATCTGCTGCAGTGCACTCTTTACCGTATACAGACGGCAGAAGCAGTAGACCTGAAAGAAAATTGCAACTATCGCCATAACTATGTATACCAGAAGAACGACAAGCGAAACTGTCTGAAATGACTCAAGTTGTCTACCACCCATCATACCGGCGGCAACTCCTCCTACAAAGGAGATAATCTGAAAACAGAGAAGATAGATACATTTGCCTTTAATTCCGGATACCATGCTGGCATACAGCGGATAATTGCATCTTTCAAACATGGATCTGACCTTGTCAGTCAGGGACAATGACATTATAAGAATAACAAGGAGCAGTATTCCGCCTACAATATTAATCAAAGGAATAAACATGAAAACAAGGCATACAATCTGCATTACGGACATACGCCCGAGTTCACTGTTTATCTTTGCAAACTCAGACTGCGCAGGCATATTGAAATTTTTCTGCCACCCTGCATTATAGCCACGGTTCTGCTCATACGCGGAATTTTCCGCTGTCATTCCGGGATTGGCAGACTGCTGAAGAACAGAATGGGGAACATCAATCCTGTTTCCGCAGTGAGAGCAGAAATTAATGCCTGAATCAGGCAAATCAGCATTGCAAAACGGACATTTCATATAAAAATTCTCGCAAAATCAAAAAATAGAAATAATGATTTTATCTGTTCAATCATCCAAAATAAGATAAAAATCATTCAACAGAAATGAGCACAATTATATGATGTTTTGAATAATTTTGGCATGTCACAAATCAAAATTCATGCTGATGTGTCATTCTTTGAACTATTGTATAAAGGACGAACTATCCTGATTATTCATTAAACGTTTTTTCTTTGCGAGTTGTTTAATCCAGCTTTTCGATCAGGCACTGATGATCCTTGGTTCCTGTACTGTAGTTTATCCCCACAATTATGACACTCCGATACTGTCCGGCATAGCGTTTGAAATATTCCTGCATTTTAATCTGTTCAATTGCCTCTTCCGCAGAACCGTCATATTTGAATTCAATCAGGATAAGCGGCGCTGTTCCTTTAATTGCAGGTTCATATACAAGCTGCCCTGCCCTTTCCTGCCTGTTCCTCCCGGTGAGAGACGTATTTTCCAAGGGTTGACCACAAAAGTCCGGTCATCACACAGTATGTAAGCGATTCTTCATCGTTATAATCAAGGAGAGCAACAGCCGGCGAATTATGAACATCCTGGATCAGAGTGGCGGTTGCTGTTCCGTCAAGTTCCAGTATGGCTTTGAACAGGTTTTCCGAACGTCGGATGGTTTCCATTCGTTCATACCATTCCTGCTTTCTGATGATAGCCATCAATGCCAGTCTGATTTCCTTATTCGGTACATATGCCTGTTTCAGATCTTCGTCACCGGGGATATCAGAACAGCCAAGATATCCAAGACAAACAAGAAGGCTGAACACGTCATCCTTTCCTTCTATATTGACCATATCATTCTGAAAATTACCGCAGTCGAACGGTACTCTGGCACCTTCGATTAAATCGATTATGTCTTTTTTTATGCCGTCAAAATCCGTATTAATCAGGCGTACAACTTCTTCATTTGACGAGGTTTTGCTCCAGTAGCTTTTACATTTACCGTCACCAACAGCTGAAACCACTGAATTCGGATTGTAAATATCAATCCCGTTAAGTTGGTATCCTTCATGCCATTCTTTCAGCTCACGATGCGACAACGTGCATAAAGGACCAATTTCAGAAGAGTATCACCTAGTTTTCTCCAGTCAAAAACATTTTCAGAAATTCCTGAAACAAAGGCTATAATAAGGCATCCGCAAGATCTGCTTTTCCAGTTAAGGTTACCATGAAGTTCGTACACACCCTGACCGCACTTATGCTCTATGTCACTTCATATCCATGTACGGCTGATGTAGGCGGTATCGACGTGGATGCGACCCTGCGCAAAATGCATCAGTCAGATCTTCGCTATTCCGAATACCAGATGCAGCACAGTGAGGCCGACAACAGACTTCCGCAAATCGGTATTCCGGGATCCTCCGTAATTACAGTCCAGGAGGAGAAGGTTTTCGGAAAATACTATTTCAGAAAAGCCAGGGAAAATCTCAAAGTAATATCGGATCCTGTTCTTGACGACTATATAAAAGCTCTAGGTTCCAGACTGATCGCACATGCAAACAACGTATATTTTCCCTTTAATTTTTTTCTTACGGAAGACAGTACCATCAACGCATCAGCCTTTCTTGGTGGCAATGTGAGGATACATACAGGACTTGTCAGTTTTACGGAAAATGAAAGTCAGCTGGCTGCAGTCATTGCCCACGAAATTACCCATGTGACACAAAGACACGTGGCAAGATTTATTGAGGATGCCGCGGCAAGGCAGAATATGACAATAGGTGCAGTTATAGGCGGGATCATTCTGACGATAATCAATCCTGCCGTCGGCATGGCTGCACTCCAGACTACCCTCGGTCTTAATATGCAGGCACAGATAAACTACACCAGACATGACGAGTTCGAGGCTGATCATATCGGAATAGATCTTATGTACCGTGCCGGATTTGATCCCGCACAGATGGCCGTGCTTTTCGGAAGAATGACATCACTTTCATACCGTAATATCCCCCAGGGACTGCTGACGCATCCGATTCCGGAGGTGAGAGTAGCTGAAGCAAGAAGCAGAGCTGAAAAACTGCCGGCAAGAACTGTCCGGGAGGATCCTGACTACTGCTTTGCCAAGGCAAGGATCAAAGCCAGATTTTCAGACATGACTGGCGACAGAGTTATCGACTTTTTTAAAAAATCTCTGAACGACAAAAAGAATTCCTGCTCCAGAGACTCTCTGCTCTACGGTCTTGCCCTCGGCTATCTTGCTGACAGGAATGCATCAAAATCAAAAGAGGTTCTGGATCAGATTTCGCAGTCGCACAAATCCAGTCATTTCATTCTGGATACCAGAACAGATCTTTACATCATGAACAATAAGCCGAAGGAGGCAGTAGTCATGCTGGCCCCTAAATACGAGCTGATGCCAAATAATCAGACTGTTGTGCTAAACTACGCCGTGGCTCTCAATGCGGCTAACCAGACGGACGCAGCCATAAAGATCCTGAAAAAATTTATTTTGAAAAATCCGGAAAATGTCATCGCCTACGAAATGCTGGCAAGAAACTACAGAAAGCAGAACAGAATGTACGAGTACCACGTAACTATGGCTGAATTTCACTCCAGATGCGGAAATTTCGACCGTTCAAACGCAAGTATAATGCAGGCCTCAAGACTTGCCAGAACAAAACTGGAAAAAGCAAAACTTGACGCCATGGTAGTACGGAACGAGCAGACTAAAATCAGCGATAAGCAGTTCGAAAACAGATAGCACAATCTCGACAAAAAAAGAAGGCGAACCGCATATACACGATCCGCCCTTCCGCAAAAGATTCATTCCTGGACCTACTGAAGAAGTCCTTTACAGTTTCTCATTCGAAGTATCAATAATGGAATCAGGATCCGTTATAGGAATAGCCTGCATCTTTTCCTGCTGAGGCTTTAACTCCGGCTGAGGCTGAATCTCCTTTTTGTCCTCTGCTGAAGGCTGCTCCTGGGCAACTGCATCATTTTTATCCCCTGTATTCCCTGCATTTTCCTTCTTTTCAGAATTGCTGCTGACACCTTCGGAAGCTGAAATGCTTACGGCCTGCGCCTGCGCCTCTGCCCTGGCCTTTGCTGCCTCCTCGGCCTCGGTTACAAACACATAGTCATAAACATAGTTATAAGGCTGTGACTCATCAAGCTGCTTGATTCCAGGTATGCGCTTGATTCCTGAAGAAAGTTCCCTGTAATCTCCGTTATAAAGAATCTCATAAACATTCTGATCAGCCTGGGACTGATAAAGACTGAGTTTGGTTATTCCGGATACCTTCCTGAGACTGCGCTCAACCTTGAGCATTTCACTGTAGGACATTCGTCCCGCTATGACTACATAAACCTTGTTCTTACCGACAGCGGCACCGATCAGTCCTACGCGACTTGATGCAGGAGCCGAAGCACCCCGGATCCCGTGCACCTTCTCGGTATGACCCTTGGCAAAATGATATACCATATCATGGGACATCATCTTTCCCATATCAAAAGGCTGTCCTGATATTGAAGACTGGTACAGCGGTACAGCCATATTGGAAATTTCGTAAAGTTCCCAGTGAAGAGAGCCTCCATCCAGTGAACCTATAACAAGATATTTGGTACCGTAGCGACCGCTGGCGGCAGCTATATCCTCATAATGATGTTTTGAAAAAGTATCCGGAGTAACAGCTGATATATCATCTGAATCCATCATCGGAAGAAAAACAGACTGACCGTAAAATGAAGATCTTGCCTTTAGCGAGGTTATAAAACCATTGCTGTCACCATCAGCAAGAACATGCTGCGTTCCGTCCTGATCCTGCCACAGGATCCACAGAAGAACATCCGGCGGAGTGCCGAGATAAACACCTATCTGACGATCCTGAAAGAACTTGAGGATCTTGGTTTTATCAAACTGAACAGCAATTCCTCCGTCAGTTGAATCAACAGACTCTACGTACTGCTCCAGAGAATCCTTATCCAGAGAAATGGTTCCGGCAAACTGCCCGGCTGTCAGTCTTTCCGTAAGTTCACCAAAAGCCATATCAATCACTGATGCACGATCATAGGAATCAATTTTTCCAGGAACCGTGACCAGAAATTCTGACTGACTCATTTCTCTGGAAAGACCGCCTTCAGCAGCACCTGCCGCCAGTGAAAAAAAGATCAGAGATGACAAAGCGATCTTTTTCAAAAAAATTTTCATATACCTTCCTGTTGGAAACATGCAAGAAAATTCAGTGCCAAATAAAATCCACGAAACAGGATCCCGGTATGTTCGAATCAAAACAGATAATGAGAAATCCTGAGGAAACAGCACTGAAATAATATTAAAAAAACAATTTCATGCACACTACATATCGTGATTTTAGCACGATTACCATTTTTTGTCAGTTCAATACCAGCCGGATTCAAAGCCGTATTAACCTGATAACCGCATGTTCAACGCCAAAAGACAGCAATGCCTGATATCATGAAATAGATTTCCATGGAATATCTGCAAAAATTCAGGTTTGGAATCAGGAGCCTATTGATACTTTTCGAAGTACTGATATTACGGGGAAACGCAGTAAAATCACTGAGATCTTCCAGTAGAAGAAAAGCACCTTTTTTATTTGAATTTCTCCGAAACTTCAAAACAGATGTCCCCAACTGAATCATTCCGGTGAAATCTGGTAACTGATTTAAAAGAAGAAAATTTACAAAAATGCAAGATTTTTCATAAATTTAACAAATTGTAACGTTTTTATTTCACAAGGCACACCATTCTTACAGGCTGCACCGGAACAGGCAATACACAAAGCTCAAAAAAACAACTCCGTCATTCCAGAATAATGACGGAGTACAACAGGATCCTGGAAGGAAGAGAACACACTACTTCTTTACAATTCTTTCCTCTATGAAGTTTGCCATCTCAAGATTAGGCACCTTGAGGAAGCACTGTACGGAATCCTCATCCTTTACGATATCTTTCAATGTGAGAATGCCGTTATGAAGCAGAAGTGATCCCATCTGAGGTCTGTAGCTGTAATGCGATCCGCAACTGATTTCAGGATCCAGCGGCTGATCTATATAATCAGAAAGGTTAAAGACAGGACTGCGGAGTTTGCCGACAATATAGCCTCTGGCACAGCGCATATCGTAGTTAAGATGGAATGTGCCGTTGCTGCGCATGAAATCCAGAATAAATCCAGCAGACGCGATATTCGTCCTTTTAGTTGAGAAGGTATAGCCGCCCACAGTGTTCATAATAATTCTGATGAGATCGTCCGCACTCTGTTTTTTCTGCTGCAGATACTCGCCGTAAACCCGGGACAGTTTGCTGCCACCCATATCTGATTTTATCATTTCGTCAATGCCGTGTGCCTTTACATAACCCGGAGATGACAGATTCATCATCTTGTTTATGTAATGGATCTCAAGGTCCGTCTGGGAGAAACCGCAGATGGACGCTACCTCCGGACGGTTTGTATAATCCTCGTAATCCAGCACCTGACCGTAACCGTCATCACAGAGAAGAAAGTGATTAATGCCTGTAAGAAAAACAAATCTAAACTGATCCCTGTTGTTAAGAACGGATACAAATCTGCCGAGTACCTGATCAATCTTCTCAATTTCAGGATTGGTAATGTTATCTGCCAGAACAAAATCATAATTATCAATAAGAACGACCAGATCAGCGCCCATGCCGTCTAGGAGTTCCCTGAACATTTCATCAGGCTTCTCTTTGGTAAGAGTGATGTTATTGTCAGCCGCTCTTTCCCTTACGCACTGCTTCAGTATAAGAGCAAGTTCGGAGGCACTTGAAACATCAAAATGAAAATTAAAGGACAGAACCTTGTGAGGTTTGAAGTCGTAATCTGAATTGTAGATAAACGTATTTTTGAAGTAATCTCTGTTTCCGAGAAACAGTTCCTTCAAAGTTGAGACAAGCAGACTTTTGCCGAATTTCCTCGGTCTGACAAGAAGTGCACAGCGGGATTTTATCAGATTATAAATCTGCTCTGTCTTATCCACGTAAAAGCCGTAGGTAACAAGATTGGAAAAAGACTGCTGCATTATCATAGTGTAATCCTCTGAAGTAAACTATCTATCTCCATGCCATATCGGAATTCTTCTCCGCATACCAGCAATTTTTCTTCACAAGAGAAAACAGTTTGGCTGCTTCCTTGACATCCTTTTCAACCGATTTTCCCTGCTGATAAAAAATACTTAACGGCAGATAGGCACAGTTGCTGCCGTCAGCCAGCGCTGATCTGGCCATTTCATACGCCCTGGACAGAGCCTCCTGCTCAGAATCCTTCTTTCTGGTAACAGCCTCGTAGGTCGAAAGGAGAACCCTGCCCATCGGTAATTTTGCTTTGTATACCGCATCAATATAGGATTTCTTGTCCTTTATATTCTCAGAACTGAAAAAAATATAATGAACGGTTGCATAAATATTGCCGCCCTCGTCACTCATGGTTTTAATCCGGGTAAGATTTGAGGATTTATAGCCCTTGAGGACATACTGAGCCATCTGATCACCTCGATAAGCAGATTCTCTGAGAATATTTCGAACAACGTGATCACGCTTCACATCAGGATCATGATTTGTAACATTGCCGTAGATAAATCTTTCCAGCGTCCAGAGACCAAGAACAGCCCCGTCATGGTATCCTGAATTGAGATAACTGCTGTAGAATTTTCTTGCCGCACCGAACTCACCCAGTTTTATGTATTCCTGACCGATAAGGTATACCATCAAATCCTGCTCTTCAACAATGGCTACTCTGCAACTGTTCTCCGAATCGTGAGATACTCTTTTTTCATGCATCGCCAGCAGACAGGAAAAACTGTCCATCGTTTCTCCTACAGACACCACTGGGAAAACAGAGGACATAACCAGCAGGAAACTAAAAACAAACCTAAACATAAACTTTTGATTACCAAATTCCAAATCAGCGGATCACCTGACGATTAACAGCTCATCCAGCATCCACAGAATTATCATCAAATCTCAGTCTCAATACAACATTCGATGAGCAAAATGTAGATATGACACAAAAATTTAACCAAAAGGCATGAAAGACTGCAGACCTTAAACTTAGAGACATGAAGATTCAGCCGTTTTCCCCGGTATTCCCTCAGACTGAATCCCCGTGCAAAACTAAAAAGAAACATTGAAGACACAGAACTGCCGTTCCTACTGTTTCGTCACATCACGACAGACACGCATGAACATCAATAACAAATCGCCTTTATTAATTTCCGTTAGCAGCCGTGCATAAATTTTATGCACAGTTCGAATACACTTCTGGATCGCAGACTTAGACACTTACCACGTCAAAAACTGGGGATTCCTGGCTACCTGTCGAAATTAGCGCCTGACCATTTCCGGCAGTCGCTAATTAAGAAAGACAGTCAAAGCTGTCTGCAAAATGCACTGTGAGTTTAAGGTTAAAACCAGGCAGTGTGTTCACAAAGCAGTACCGTAAAGAAACTTCGATTTAAGTAAGTACAGTCAAGTCAATAAATTATTCTTCTGGACTCATCTGCTTTACGCTCACCGTCCTTACGGCATGAGATGTTCCTGAAAGTTTATAAATAATGAATAGAAAATTCTGCGTGAACAGGTGAATGCCGGATCTGCAGTTCAGTAATCCGAAATCTTAAATTAGCAGATCTATTAAAGGATGCGTCAAACTTATAGGAATGTGACGCACTTTACACACTAACTGAATTATTTGTTATATAAATATATGTACACTGATTATTAACTTAAATTAATAATTCTTTTAAATGTTACTATATATATAACAAACTGTTTCAATAAGGTATTAACATCATCCGTCATGGGTAACTCTGCGCTTCAGAATGTTCATTCCATGATGATGA
>CADBNP010000208.1 GCA_902796095.1 uncultured Aeromonadales bacterium
GCACGGTTTCTCTGCTCCTTCATACACGCCTCGAAACCGTCTTCATCAATTGTATATCCACGATCTCTGATTACATCGGCTGTAAGATCCGCAGGGAAGCCGTAGGTATCATAAAGTTTAAAAACCATTTCTCCGGGAAGGATCTTCTGCGTTCCGAGAGACCTGATATTATCCTCAAGAAGAGCAAGACCGCGATCCAGAGTCTTGGCAAACTGCTCCTCTTCAACTCTGAGAACCTTTTCAATAACCACCTGCTGCTGACGGAGTTCCGGGTATGAATCCCCCATAAGCTCAGCAAGCTTGGATACAATTCTGCAGAAAAACGCATCCTTTGCACCCAGCATTCTGCCGTGACGGATGGCTCTTCGAATAATACGCCTTAAAACATAGCCTCTGCCGTCATTGGAAGGCATTACACCATCTGCAATCAGAAATGCACAGGAACGTATGTGATCGGCAATAACGCGAAGCGATTTGTTTGACAGATCCTTAACGCTGAGAAGTTCTGCAATAAACGAAATCAGTTCACGGAAAAGATCAATATCATAATTGTTATGAACACCCTGAAGAACTGCAGCGATACGCTCAAGTCCCATACCTGTATCGACTGAAGGTTTAGGAAGTTTTTCCATAGTGCCGTCAGACAGGCGGTTAAACTGCATGAACACTATATTCCATATTTCAATATAGCGATCTCCGTCCTCTTCCGGTGATCCCGGAGGACCTCCCCAGATATCAGCACCGTGATCATAGAAGATTTCCGTACACGGACCGCATGGACCGGTATCACCCATCTGCCAGAAATTATCCGATGCATATCTGGATCCTTTGTTGTCTCCTATACGGATTATGCGCTCCTCAGGAAGTCCGACAACGTCACGCCATATGGCATACGCTTCATCATCCTCCTGGTAGACTGTGACAGTCAGACGATCTGCAGGAAGTTTGATTACCTCAGTCAGAAACTCCCACGCAAAAGGAATAACCTCCTTCTTGAAATAATCTCCGAAACTGAAATTACCAAGCATTTCAAAAAAGGTATGATGCCGGGCGGTATAGCCTACATTATCAAGATCATTATGCTTGCCGCCTGCTCTTACGCACTTCTGTGCAGTAGTCGCCCTTGTATAGGATCTCTTTTCCTTGCCGAGAAACACATCCTTGAACTGATTCATGCCGGCGTTTGTAAAAAGAAGAGTCTTATCATTCTGAGGAACCAGGGAACTGGATGCCACCACCTGATGTCCGCGGGACTTAAAAAAATCCAGAAAGGCTGTTCTGATTTCTGACGTGGTCATTGTCATGGAAAAATACCGTCATATTTATGAAATATGACCCTCCGAAAATTGAGAGAAAATACTAAAAAAGATTAAACAGTTCTTAAAAATGCGACCATTCACACTTTTTACAAGCGGTTATTCTATCACAACACTGACGCATTAAGAACAATGGGACTTTTCAGCATCGTATAAGAGAAAAGTAAAAACGACCGCAACTGCGGCCGCCTGTTAATATTTAAGCAGATTTCCGGATGTTATCAGTTCAACAGCACCTCAACAGGAGTGGTGGATCCTCCGTCGTTAATCTGACCGTTGCCCAGCTCGCCAAACATATTGGCACCGAAGCACCATGCTCTTCCGTCCCGATCGACGGCACAGGTTCTGTATCTGTTGGCGTTCACAGAGACGATGTTCTTAAGCCCCTTAACCTTAGTCGGAGTGGACGTCCACTTTACGTCAGGACCGAGTCCGATCTGGCTGACACCAAGTCTGTTCTCCGATCCGCTGTCCTCAGTGCAGTCCTCAGCAGCTCCCCAGCAGTATACCTCACCACCTGATATGGCACAGGCATGGACGGCACCAACTGCCACGTCTGTAACCGCACTGAGAGATGAAACCAGTGCAGGATTATGGATGTATTCATCGGTGGTATTTCCTGTACCCAGCAGACCGATCTTGCCATCATAGTACTGCCAGTTTGCAAAACGTTGTTCAACCCTTGGAAGATTGAAACCCCAGCAGTAGAGACTGAGATTGCTGATGGCACAGGCAAAAGATTCACCGACGGACACTTTTGAAACGGAGGCAAGTCCCATATCACCGGTTCTGGAAGGTCGGTCCATTTCCCCGTATGGTTCATCCAGTTTGCCATGACAGGCGAGCCTGCTTTCGGCATCTACACTGCAACGGTAATGGTCTCCCGCAGATACCTGTGTTACCTGCTCACCGTCCGTATCGTTACAGTGTCCGCCCTGACAGTACTGCGAGCTTCTGTCGCTGTCGGCCGTTACAAAATACACAGCCGGATAGTCATAACCGGCATCGATGGCAACTGCTGAACCAATGATGGAAGGTACATTCGATTCCCTGTCTTGTTTTTTTACAGGATCAGAATAATGTCCCCAGCCGAAAAACTCATAAAGAGATGAGATGGCATAGGTGTCCGGTACTCCCGTGGTAATGTCGATTATACGTGTTCCCTCAGGCATAGCCACTTTCATCGGACTTCCGTAGTTCGTCTCCTGAGAATCATCACCGAGACCCAACAGTCCTCCGTCAGGTCTGTCCGCGTCATAAATAAAGTTCTGACCCCAGCAGTAAACATCTCCGCTTCTGGTCACACCGCAGGTTCTGAAATCACCGGTGCTGATCTTTGCAAATGAATCTTTATTAACCGGGATGTCAAACTTTTTGTTTGCACATGCCTTCTTTCCGTAAAGATCATAAAGAGGATTCATGTCTTCATCATAGAGACAGATGTCGGCAACAATTCCAATTTTCTGCAGAGTTTTAAGATTTTCCTCGGAAAGACCGACAATTACTGCCGGTCCGTACTGGAAGTATGGGAGTTCCATGCCGTGCAGAGTGACTGACACCTGGAGATTCTCTTCATTATACGCATCAACAGTGTTTCCGTTTATGATTTTTTCTACATTGAGCGACATTCCCACAGCAAAAACCGCTGCGGACTGTCTGAGAACCGCAAGTAATTTTTCGTAAGCTTCTTCCGGAATTTCAATATTAACTCTGCCGGTTTCCTGCCTGCCGGTGATTTTTGCAGACAGACTGTTTGCAGCTGCTTCCAGTCTGTCGATATCTGGAACAGCATTAAACTGATAGGATTCTTCAACCGAAACTATCCGGTAGCCTGTGTCATACTGAGGTTCTTCATTATTTGAACCGTGGTGTGAACCTCCGCCTCCGCAGGCGGCAAGAGACAGTCCTGCGGCTATTGCTGTCATAAGGAATAATTTGTTTTTCATTATTTTCTCCTGCTAAATAATTCAAAAATCTGTTTAGACTGAAACAGCATCCGAAAGATATTCAATCAGAAAGCATTTTAACCGTGGCAGTGACATTTTCTGTGATGCAATACAGTTTTATGGCGACAGATATGTGATGGCAGGATACCTTTTAAAAAATAATGATTAAAATCTGACTGATTAAGGTTTGATATGCAGTATGACAGTTTTAAGAACTGCCATGAAATGACACAACAATGTCGTTTCATAAATCAGATCCTGACGGTGATCCTGCATTCTGACAGCTTCTGCAGGCATAATGCCTCAGCTGAAAATCACCGGGAAAGATAATCCAGGGCACTGCGGATCTGATCAAAGGTAAATCCCCTGCCGGTCATATGACGCATGATCCTTGTCCTTGCCTTCTGATCCCTCACATCATCCGCACTGTACCGGCGACACACATACTCCGATGCGGTTTCATCAAAATCTGTATCGCAGTTTTCCAGTATTTCACTGATAATACTGTCATCAATGCCTTTGACCTTCAATTCGTAGCGGATCCTTTCCGGACCGTAACTGTTTTTTGCCCGAAAGCGAACAAACATTTCAGCATAGCGGATATCACTTATGTAACCGTGTTCAGTGCAGTAGTCCACCGCCCTGTCGGTAACAGACTGATCAAAACGTTTCAGAAGTTTTGTTCTGATTTCACTTACCGGGTATTCCTTTTTTGCCTCCAGTTCCAGAACATAACCGACAGCCTGTTTAA
>CADBNP010000209.1 GCA_902796095.1 uncultured Aeromonadales bacterium
ATACCTTTAAAGCCTGAGGTTATTTCCGGCAACGGAAAAATACAGAAACTCACAGATCCTGCTGTTGATGAGAACGGACTCCTGCTTTTCAGTCAGAAATTTATGAAGCTGGTTTTCACAGATATCGATTCGGAGCCGTGTGTAACTTATCTCGGAAATTTCTCCGCTCCGGTGAAACTCAGAAAAAATTATTCACTTAGGGAACTGAGGAGCATTATTGCCTGCGGATCCGACAATTTTAACCGCTATGATGCCATGTGGTCTCTCTACTGCAATTATTTCAGAGCTGTGGTTGAGCAGGGGCAGGAGCCAGAAAATGCCGCACGGGACATTACCGATATTTTCCGAGAAATTCTGAAGTCGGGAAAATATGACGGTCTGTATCTGTCTGAACTGCTGTCGGTTCCGTCTGAAATGCAGATTATGGAAATTTTTGACCGTTTTGATGTGGAAGGAATTCACAGGGGAAGAACTGCACTGAAAAAGATCCTGGCAGCAGAGCTTGATCCTCTGTGGTATGAGCTTTTTGTGTCTTCATCCGACCATGATCCTTATGTATGGGATTTTGAACATTCCTGCAGAAGGTCAGCCAGGGCTCTGGCTCTTGACTATCTCTGTCTTGGCAGGGGCAACAGTTTTGCCGAAGAGGTTACAAAAATTTATGATTCCTCAGACAATATGACAGATCGAATGTCTGCCCTCGGCTCAGCGGTATATGCCGGACTTGACGTGGCATCTGGGCTTCTTGGAAAATACAGACAGCAGTGGCACGGCAACGGACTGATGATGGACAACTGGTTCAGAGTTCAGGCTCTTGTTCCTGCGGCTGAAACTCTTGAGAAGATCCGGGAACTGATGTCAGATCCTGATTTTTCAATGAGCAATCCTAACCGTATAAGATCTCTTATTGGCTCTTTTGTAATGTCAAATCCTTACGGCTTTCACGGAAGAGGAGAAGATGCGTACAGATTCCTGACCGAAATTCTGTCGGTGCTGAACAGCAGCAATCCTCAGACTGCAGCAAGGCTGGTAGAGGCGTTTATGCAGTTCAGGAGATTCGATCAGAAACGCAGTGACTTTATGAGAAATGAACTGAACAAACTTTCCTGCATGAAAGATCTTGCTTCGGATCTGTATGAAAAGATTACCCGCAGTCTCAAGGCATGAGGTTTGACAGGAGCGTTTTTCCGTAGAAGCGCAGGAGGCGGATTATGAACAGATATTATACCTTTTCGGTTCAGATGAGTGCCGAGCAGGTTCGCAACATTATGTACAATTCCCCGGTAAAAAGACTGTCAGTCATGACATTTGAGGGGTTAAGGCTTGAACTGCCCATCGGTCATTTTCAGAAGTTTGTGGGGTACAGTGGCATTCACGGTGTTTTTAAATTAGAATTGAGTGAGAAAAACAGTTTTGTTTCACTGGAACGAATTTCTGACTGAATTCAGATATAAATCCGGACTTCATTTATTTTTTTGCTTCGCTTAGTTAACAGGTATCGGGGGCATCATGCTGTTTCATTTTTATGAGCCGTTTGTAAGGCCGGTTATTTTCAGATTTGATCCTGAGTTTATACATGAAATGACCATGAGCATGCTTCATTATTTAGGTCGTTCGCCCCTCAGTTTTCTCCTCAGTCAGAAGGTTGCCTATAAGCCTGTTGATGTCATGGGACTTCATTTTAAAAATCCGATAGGACTTGCCGCCGGACTTGACAAGAATGCTGTTGCGATTGACGGACTTGGAAAACTTGGCTTTGGTTTCATAGAGGTTGGTACTGTTACTCCTGTTCCGCAGCCTGGAAATCCTAAAAAGAGACTTTTCAGAGTTGTCCCTGCCGAAGGCATTATTAACCGCATGGGTTTTAATAATGACGGTGTTGAAGCTCTTATAAGACAGGTTGAAAAAAGCCGTTACGACGGTATCACAGGCATTAATATAGGTAAAAACAAACTGACTCCTCTTGAGAAGAGCATTGATGACTATCTTATATGCATGGATCGGGTGTACAGATATGCAGACTATATAACCGTAAATATTTCGTCTCCAAATACTCCGGATCTTCGCCGTCTTCAGTTCGGAAATTATTTTGACACGCTGCTGAGAAGTCTTAAGAGCAAGCAGCGGGATCTGACTGAGCTTCATGGAAAGTACGTGCCGGTGGCGATCAAGGTTGCTCCGGATGTAACTGATGACGAACTTAAGTCCATGGCTGACAGTCTGCTCAGGCATCATATGGACGGAGTCATAGCCACAAATACGACTGTAAGCCGGGATGCTGTTTATGATATGCCTCATGCATATGAGACCGGAGGATTGAGTGGCAGACCTCTTTTAGCCAGGAGTACCGAGGTTATAAGAAAGCTTCATGATATTCTGAAGGATGAAATTCCTATTATCGGTGTGGGCGGTGTTGATTCCGTCATGTCAGCAAGAGAAAAAATGGAGGCCGGAGCCAGACTTGTTCAGATATATACCGGATTCATATATCACGGGCCGAAGCTGGTTAAGGATCTTGTAGATAACATATAGGCGGCTCCGCCGTCCTGATGGGCCTCGCGGGATTTTTATTCCGTGAGGTTCTGTTTTTTTCTCTGAAATTCTTATGCAGAACTAAAATTTCATAATGATCCAGTGAATGATCGGAACAGGGGTGAAGATTGAAGCGGTGGCAGTGTTCCGATTATTAATCTGATAATTCGAATATTTATGATCATGATTGGTGATTAATGATTAATCATAAATAAAGAAAAACGATTAAAGATTAATCATATAAAAAAATCTGGTACTTGATTAATTCTTTTAGAGAAAATAATATACAGATCTGATCAGATCTGTATATTAATCAGATCGTCAGATCAGTTTAAATCAGGTGTCAGAACACAGTAAAAAGTTTCCTTAGAATATGTAAATTGATTTATTTTTAATCAAAAAATTTTTTTTACGAAATAATCAAGCAAAAAAAAATTTTTTGTATAAATATAATGTGATGTGAATACAAAAATTTTTTTATTCTGTTTAAATAAATTTTTACTGTTGGATATAATCTGATCATTGAATTTTTTTGGGAACACGACCTATGCATTTTGAACCGAATCCGTCCTGGTACTGGACATACTCAGCAGAACGCAGTCGTATTCTCATCAGAGTTTTTGACGGTCAGCAGTCCCTTAGTTTTCTCTGTTCATATGATCTTTGCGACCTGTTCAGCAGTGATGTAAAGGAGCTGGAAGATACTCCGTTCAATGTGGATGATGCATCGTTTTATTACTATGTACTCCAGTCGATTCAGGATCTTCCTTATGCTCCAATGGAGCGTCTGGAGTTGGCTCTGAATGCTGTTACTATCAGAAAATTCTATTGTAAGGGATTGAAAAGTCTGGGAAATTTAAAGAAATTTTCTCTGCTTCGACGTATGCCGATAGACTGTGAGGTCTTCTCGGTGCAGGATATGTCTAATTCCGAACCCGGGGACGTACTTGTGATTAATTCATATGAGAAATCATCTGTATGTATTGTTCTTGCAACAGGACTTTATGCTTCGGGAAGATGCTATGAATTTCTTGATATTGCTGTTATTAATAATGAAAATTTTATCCCCCTCTACAAGATGAATGTGATGCTCAAGGAGCAGGTAGGCATTTAATTTTAGTCTTTTTTTTGATGGACACAATCTTTTGTGTCTTTTTTTTTGCCAGTACATAGATTTAGCAAAAAAATTATTTTTAATACATGAAAAAAATTTTTTTGATTATATTTTTTTTCTGAAAAAATTTTTTTATGATATTTCAGGTTGTTTTTTATACATTTTTCCTTTGATATTTTTTAATGTATTTTTTCCTGCTTGTTATCCATAGATCTGATTAATCAATATCTTTTTCAGACTTACTCTGTCTCGTTTGATCTTCTGAGATCATTCCTGTTCTGAAAATTACGTTTTATTTTATAATTCATAATCTTTCGTGTCGCATCTGAAAACCTGATCTGATCAGATCGGTTAAGCTGTTGCAAAAGATCTGATCAGATCTTTTGTTCCTCTGATTCTGTGGGAAACATTCGCAAGAAAATTAATCACCTGAACCGCCCGTCATTTTTTGAAGTATTGCACATCTTTTGAATAATCAGGCATCTTTTGTTTCTTTTTGTTAGTCAAATCATAGGATTACAGTTATTTGTGTGATACTCTCATATCAGTGTAACTGGGGTGCTTTATGAAGGAATATGTATGCTTGTTTGAAAATCGCGATTCTTTCAAGCAGTTTCTCGCTGACAGTAAAGTTGATACCAATTCCAAGCTTCTTGTTTTTCTCTATTCTTCCGGTCTTTCTCCGGAGGAATCTGTAAGTAATGCCGCCTTTGTAAAATCCCTTCTTCCTTATTCCTCCATAGCCGGTTCTTCATCCTGCAAGTTCAGTCTGAAAGGAGAAATATATCAGAGCGGAATGATGGTTCGCATCGTCTGTTTTGAAAAATCGCAGTTTGAGGTCAGATTTATTCCCTATACCGGTGTCTGTGCCGCCGATTTGTCTCTTGATATTGTCGGCAATATGTGCAATCAGACTACCAGAGCTCTTACAATTCATGTTTCCGGCAACTATCTGAATCTTGTCGGCTTTGTTGATGAATTCAACAAGCTGGTGCCGGACATTGTTCTGACCGGAGGTCCATGTACCAGTGTCAAATCATTCTTCTGGGGTTTTGTGTTTGATGAGCATATGTCCTATATGCGTCACTTTATGGTGGTTGCCTTTTCCGGAAATGATCTTCAGGTATTCTCTTTTGTTATCAACAATGTGGAGCCTGTAGGTGATATATATGAGGTGACTGATGTTAACGGTGGTGTTGTTGAGGAGATAGCCGGGGTCAAAACTCTTGATTTCGTTAATGATACTCTGGGCATAGATGTCACAAAAAATGACGAAACTCTCTCGCTCCTTGATCGTTTTCCTCTGATGCTGGTGGATCGGAACAACGCGCCGCGTCAGCTTATTTATAACAAGGATGAACAGTCATTTTCCGTACCTCAGGGTTTTGCACTGCGTCGCGGTGAGCGGTTCAGATGTTGTTATATGAGTTCGAGAATTGCCTATCATCACTACTGTGCCATGATTGATGAACTCAATCTCTTTCCTTCACAGGTTCTGTGGGCATTCAGCTGTTTTCTCAGACCTCAGCTGTATTCATCCATGCATCCCCAGATAATCAAATTTATGAGCGAACAGGGGCAGGATCTGAGTTTATGCTATGTGGGAGGTGAATTTGCCAGAGAAGAAGACAGTAACGAACTTTATACAGGATCTATTGTTTTTCTGAGTCTTACCGAGGATGCAAATGCCCATGTCAGTCAGATTGATAAATCCGGGATAAAACCTTTTCTTGCAGACGATGATGACACCAGGGATGTTTTTGACTACGTTCTGTCCCATCAGTCTGAGGAAATTCTTTCGGCGAAGGAGGCACTTCTCAAAAAGATTTCCGAGCAGGAGAAGAAGGCTACGGAATCTCTCTTTATTGACAAGAACACCCATATGTACAATGTGGAGAAGTTCTCCTACGACTGTGTCAAGTTTAAGTATCACAAGCTGACTCTTGTCGTCATAGAAAAGAGCATACAGCTTTCTAATTATTTCGGAAATACCGAGTATATCGATTATTACAGGCAGAATGTGAAGCTGTTTGAGGATTATCTGAGAAAGGAGAGGTTTATTTCAGATTCGGCGGAGAGTTCTCTCATTAATCTGTACTGCAATGATCTCTCCTCCTTTATCATAGCTGCCACTGATCGCATCACAACCAGCGATTATATGGAGCTGATCAGGAATCTTTTCCTCAAGTTCAACTGCCACTATACCCATAACGGCACGGTCTGCATGAACAACTTCTTTATAGTTGTAGATCAGCAGGACGAACTGCTGGAGAAGGCCAAACTTCTTTATTCCGACCGTAAAAATGAACTTAAGCGCTTTGTGGTGTACGAGGACAGTCATGAGGCTGTAGAGAATTTTGAAGAGTCACTGGCCGCTCTGGCTGTTGTCAACTACGCCATCGAGCATGACGGTATCGAGCCGTATTTTCAGCCTATATTTGATAATACCTGCGGTAGAACCTACAAGTTCGAGTCTCTTATGAGGATCAAGGATGCCAATGGCAAACTGTGGTTCCCTAACCAGTTCCTGCCGGTAGCCAAGGAGTTCAGACTTTATCTGCAGCTGTCCTGTGCCATGATCAACAAGGTTTTTGATCTGTTCGAGAACCGGGAGGAGTCTGTTTCCATTAATTTATCCGCTATTGACATAAATTCGGAAATGGTTACCAGCATGATCTATGATCGTCTCGGAACTCTGAAGAATCCAAGTCATTTCATTTTTGAAATTCTTGAATCAGATGCCTTTGAGGATCTGAACCTGCTTTCTGATTTTATTACCAAGCTTCGTACCTACGGTGTAATGATAGCCATCGATGATTTCGGTGCCGGTTATTCCAATCTGCTGGAAATAGTGAAGCTCAAGCCTGATATCATAAAAATCGACGGAGAGATTATCAAACATCTTTTACATGACGAGGTCAACCGTAATATAATTGACGTCATTATATTCCTGGCCAAGCGTTTCTCCGTGGATCTGGTGGCCGAGTATGCCGAATCCAAGGAACTTCAGGAATTTTTGGAAAGCAAGGGCATAAGATATTCCCAGGGGTACTATTTTTCAAAGCCTTTGCCGTATAGTCAGATTGATGCGTATCTTGAGTCGGAACGGCGCTCCATGATAGAGCATCACAAGCCTCTTTAATTAAAACTTCTCAGATGAATGCCCTGAAACTTGTTCTGGCTCCCATGGACGGAGTCCTGGATGCTCCTTTGCGTCATGTTCTGACGAAAATCAATTTCTATGATTACTGCGAGAGTGAGTTCGTACGTATTACGGATATAACCGTTCCTGCCGGTGTCCTTCTGAAAAAGGTGCCGGAGCTGTCTTCCGGCGGCAGAACGGACAGCGGAACTCCCGTGTATGTGCAGCTGCTCGGTCAGTATCCGGAGGTAATGGCATCAAGTGCCGCTTTAGCCTGCAGAATGGGAGCCGCCGGCATAGATCTTAATTTCGGCTGTCCGGCAAAGCAGGTTAACAAATCCAACGGCGGTGCCGCTCTTCTTAAAACACCGGATCTTATTGCAGAAATCTGCAGGGCAGTGAGGGACTCTGTTCCTGAAAATATTCCGGTTACAGCCAAAATGAGGCTGGGGTATGACAGTGCCGATCATTTTCTTGAGATAGCAGAAAAGATATATTCCTCCGGTGTTGATGCTCTCTGTGTTCACGGAAGAACGAAGGCTGACGGTTATCTTCCTGACACGGTGCGCTGGGATTTAATTGGAGAAATCAGAAAGCTGTGTCCTGTTCCGGTTATCGCAAACGGAGATATATTTGACCGTATTTCAGCAGAAAAATGTATTTTCGTAACCGGGTGCAGTATGCTGATGCTGGCCAGGGGGGCCCTTTATCTTCCTAATCTGGCCAATGTTATTCGAAACGGGGAAGAACCGTTTTCATATGAACAGATGGTGGAAACTGTTCATGAATTTATTGCGGCATTCCGTCGGTTCAGTCCGGAAGGAAATATTTTTGCCCGCATGAAACAGTTTCTCAGTTATCTGAGGGAATATTATAATGAGCTCACGGCAAATGAGATCTTTAAAAGAGTCTGCAGGTGCAGCAGCGAGGATGAGGCGCTGGCACTTCTTGATTCCACGGTTGCGGAGGTTATGAAAGGTGAAGAATAGGCTTTTTGCAGGGATGTTTTTCTTTCTCTTTTCCCTGTCTTCGTCAGCTGTTCCCCTGGACTGGAAAATGGTTCTGTCTGACAGACCGGAGGAAGGGCAGAAGGAGCGCAGTTCATACATTTTTCAGCGGGAGAATTCAGACGAGGTTATCTCCTTCAGGGTGGTAAAATCAGAGGATGCTTCAGATCCGAAGGCGCGGCTGGAAGCCATGGCGGCTGAAACCGGCTGCGTTCTGGAAAAAACTGTGAATACAGATCTTGAGTCTGCCGGCATTTTTCAGAGAGTCTGCAGAGCGGAGACAAAGGAATTCGGTTATCTTCTGATTGTGAAGACTGGGAAGAAATATTCTCTTCTGATCACCGGTTACCACACGGATTTTAACTCAGTGAATGATTTAATGAAGAAATTGACATATGAACCAGAAATTGAGCTTTAGCTTTAAGCACCTGAGATTGTTTACAGGTATTTCATGCATGCTGGCGGGTATTCTGTTTTCTTCTTCGTCGTCAGCAGTACCTCCGGGATGGAAAATTGACAATGCCAGAACTAATCCCCAGTACCGCAGTTACGTGAAACGGTTCAAGGAGGCAGTTCTGTACAGTCGGGGTGTTTCCGACGGTTCCCCTTCCTATGTCTTCTGGGGACAGTTTACCAGAAGAACAGGCGAAGTTTACGACGAGGATGACATCCACCGCTACTACCTTGGAGCCGTGATCCCGTGTTTCAGCAAGGATCTGCTGAAGACGGATGAGGATGAAAGGGTTGTTATCGAATGCGATCAGCGTATTGAATCTGAAGACGGTGAATCGGATCCTGTTGTCAGACATTATGTGGGCATATACAAGAATGCCGAGTATTCAGGTTTTATCGTGATAGGTGACGGTGTCACATATCAGGATATTGTAAATCTCGGATCAGATCCGAATCCGTCCCGTGTGACAGATCCAGATAAGGAAGGGAAGCGGAAGAAGAAAGGCGATGCTCTGTCAAACATGCCTCACTGAGCAGTCGGGAGCACTGCCTGACAGGGCATGTCCTGCGGACTGAACTGCCGCTGTCATGTCACGGCCGGACTGTGAAGACCGGGGCGGGAACGCAGGATGGCGTTCGGGACCCAGGTTATGTTTGAGGCTGCGGCGGATCTCTGTTATGGTACTAATTTCAGGAGTGACTGATCGGTTGAAAATGCGGATGATAAATTTTAAGAGAGTATTCTGTATTCTTGTTTCCTTTCTTTCTGTGCTTTTTGTGACTGAGGTTTCTGCTCTGCCGCAGGGATGGGAGAGAACTGACAATGTTAACGGCACGGTAAGTTTCAGACATCCCGGGGAAAGTAAGCTGGTCACCTTTGCCGAGATCAAATCATCCTCTGACGGTCGCCGGTTTGATTTCAGCAAAAAGTCTGAGCTGGAAAAGTATAAAATTCTGAGCTCCATGCTTCAGGATCTGGGGTACTGTACCGAGCGTGCAGTTTACGATACTGCTCTTTTCATGCTTTACTGCAGAGGGACTGCAAAGGATGATTCCGGTGCGGAGATCCCGGTTATAGCCTATGTGAAGATGGAAAACACACGTCTCCTGCTGATTTTAGGCTTTTATAATGCCTCGAGACGTGATGTTTTTGATTTGATAGATAACTTCCGCTGAGAACTATTTTTTGCTGATCTGCACTGCATTCATTATCATGGCTGTCAGGGTTCCTGCATTCAGGATTTTTATTACCTTCCCTTTTTCACTCAGCTCTTTGGCTTTTTTGCCCATGGGGCTGCCGGAAAGTTCAGCTGCGGACTCGCATATCAGATAGTCTGTCTTTCCGCTCAGACTGTCGCGGTTGATTCCTCCGGCTCTGGCTATGAAATTAAGCAGAGCAAGTCGACTTTTCTGACTGTAGCTTTTTGAAATGACAACAGTTTTTCCGTAGACAGGAGATGCAGGATCTGCATTTTCGTCAGGTTTGAATGATGATGCCCTGACGGTCTTCGGTGCCTCAAAATCTATGCCCAGTCTGTCGGCGTCCTTCATAAGATTCAGATATGCGTGATAGGTGGTTTCACAGTCGGCGATGCTTCGGTGTGCTCCCTGAACATTGATCCTGTAGTGGCTTTTCAGATATTCCAGCTTGTGAGAGCACAGATCAGGCAGTACCTTTCGGGCAACTCTGAGGGTATCCAGATAGTCGTTGGTAAAGAAGCTGCCGGACATCAACTCCCATTTGTCGTAAATGAAGTTGATATCAAAATTGACGTTATGTCCGACTACAATGTCACTGCCGATGAAATCTATAAACTGGGGCAGCACCTCGCCCGGTTCTCCCGCTGATTTCAGCATGGAGTTGGTTATTCCTGTCAGAGAAGTAATGAATGAACTGATTCGGTTCCTTGGTTTGATCAGTTTCTGGAATCTTTCCGTAATTAAGCCGTTTCTTACGCGAAGAGCTCCCACTTCAATAATGTCATCATAGTATGTATTCATCCCGCTGGTTTCCAGATCCAGCACAACATAGTCCGTCAGCTTTTTCAGCAGACTTTTTCCTTTGTTTCGAGTTGCATAGGAAAACATTTTTTCCATCCTCCTGTCTTGCCTTTTTTCTGGCATTTGGATGCGGTGCTTCAGGAAACCGCCATCTGATTATACAGATTTTCATCGGGATATCATAACAGCGGCCGTCATGTCTGAGTTCTGATACATCCGGATTTGGATCTTTTTGATGCAATCTTTGCTGTCATAATTTAAACTATGCGTGTTTTTGCGGATTACTTTCCTGATTTACCATGAACTTTATTAATGATTATTCAGCCATTACCGGTCTGCTTGACAAGAACCGGACCTGGAAGCTTCTTCGCTCTGACAACGCTCCTCTTGTCATAGCGTTTCTGAAGAACATTTTCAGAGATGAAAGGGAAATTTCCTATGAGAAGGCGAGGGCCGAACTCAAGGAATGCTTTCAGGATATCAAGACGACTTTCGGAACGGAAGTGAGTTTCCGTCAGTCTTCCGATTATTTAAGACACTGGATGGAGCAGGGCTGGATTGTTGAGATGGACGGATCTGTCACCATGACGGATGCTGCTCAGAAGGCCATAGATTTTACCCAGATGCTGGAGAGTCCTGTGGTATCCACATCGGCAACACACCTTCAGATCCTCCAGAATGAGGTTAAGCAGCTTTTTATTGATGTGAGCACGGATAAGAAGGTCAGGATCGGAGCTCTTCTGAAGCAGAAGCGTGAACTTGAGTCCCGTATTGACGCGGTAAAAATGGGCGGCGGCTCCTTCCTTACTCCTGCCGAGCAGAGAGAAAGAATGCGGACCATATATGAACTGGCGGAAAGGCTTCCTGCCGATTTCAGAAAGGTGGAGGAGGAAACAAGAGAAATAGACCGCAACACCCGTATACGTATGATAGAGCATTATTCCACCAGGGGACAGGTTCTGGAAAAGGTTCTGGAGGAGGAGCAGAAGCAGCGTCTGACAGAATACGGCACGGCATACGACGGCTTTTTCCGTATGATCTGCAATACTGCTGATCTTGATACATTCAAATATCAGATAGAGGAGCTTCTGAAGCATAAGGTTGCAGCTCATCTTAAGCCGGAGGAAAGATTCTTTCTCAGAGATCTCACCGGTATTCTGGTTACAGAATGTGAACGGGTGCGGAAGGTGAGGGCCAGAATAGACGAGAATATCAGATTCTATCTGGAGAATACGGATTTTGCGGAAAACAGGGCCGTTGACAGACTGCTGACTCAGCTTGAGCAGATGGCAGTTAAATTAAAGGAGGCACCGATAAATCTTAAAACGGAAAAGCTGAATTTTCAGATAGATTCCGGATCGGTGGATGTGGACAGTATTGATGCCTATACTCTGAGATCTCCGGATGAAATAGCTGACTTTTCCGATATCAGGGATAATACGTCGGCCGGCAGTCTGTCACAGGGTGTTCTCAACAGTCTTGATACTGTGAGAATGTCCGAGGTTCGGGACAATATCCGCAGAACCCTGGGCAGAGCATCAGTC
>CADBNP010000210.1 GCA_902796095.1 uncultured Aeromonadales bacterium
CATGATGTTTTGTGTTGCAAAAGAATTTAATCAGTCAATCGGCAGCTGGGACACATCACGGGTCACTGACATGAGTTTTATGTTTTTCAACGCATATGAATTCAATCAGCCTGTCGGCAGCTGGGATACTTCGCGGGTTACAAATATGAGTTGCATATTTTCAGGAGCAAAAGAATTCAATCAGCCTATCGGCAGTTGGGATACTTCTCATGTTATAAATATGGCAGAGATGTTTAATGGTGCCAAAAATTTTAATCAGCCAATTGACAAATGGAACACATCCAGGGTTACTGACATGAGTTTGATGTTTAATTCTACAGAGAAATTCAATCAGTCCATCGGCAACTGGGATACTTCCCAAGTTACCCAAATGTCTGGAATGTTTAGAGAAACTGCAAAATTTAATCAGCCAATCGGTAATTGGAACACATCTCAGGTTATTCGTATGAATTTTATGTTTTTTGATGCAAAAGAATTCAATCAACCAATCGGCAACTGGGATACTGCCAATGTTACAAGTATGTGCGAAATGTTTATGAATGCCAAAAGTTTTAATCAGCCAATCGGCAGCTGGGACACCTCTCAAGTTAAAAATATGTCAGGAATGTTTAGAGAAGCTGCAAAATTTAATCAGCCAATCGGCAACTGGGATACTTCATCCGTTACAGATATGAGTGCCATGTTTGCTTCCAATGTTGTGTTCAATCAGCCAATCGGCAACTGGGATACTTCATCCGTTACTGATATGTCCTATATGTTTCAGGATGCTTTGACATTTAACCAGGATCTCAGCAACTGGAACACAGAATGCGTGACACGTATTAAATGTATGTTCTGTGGTGCGGTATCGTTTTGCAACGGCTCTGAAATCAAAGGTTTCGAACTGTGGAAACTGCCTCTTGTCACCGATACGGGGGATGCTGAAAATTTTCTTAAGGGTGCGGTTTCCTTCAATCTTCCTGATTCAAAAATTCCGAAAATATGCAGATAGCGAAAAGATGCTGACAGGAGTGTCTGTTTACAGAAATGTATCATTCGTAAATCCCAAATTCCCAAACTGATTTAAGAATTTGGATCATTTCCATGGATATAACATGACTTTAATCAGTAAAGTCCATATTTTCAGTTTCCTACAGAGATACCTGTAAGCCAGGCAGGGTGTCTACTGCATCAGAACTGGACATACCGGTATTGCGGAACGGGGATGTCAACATAAGATCTTTCAATGTCGTGCACTGAACTACTATTGGAATTTTCAACTCAGGAGTTGACTCACATGAGTTAAAAGGCACTTAATCTGGCGATTTACGCCAGCCTGATCCCGGGAACAATGTGTTGCAGAAATTTCTGCAGGTGACGTGAAAACGCAGAGAAATCTGCCGAACTGGCGGCGTCTTAAATGAAGATAAGCAGAACGAGGGCATTTATCTTTTCGGGCAGAAATTTGCCGCAAAGCGTGATGCTTCTGATGAATAAAATATCCTGAAACTCATAAAAGAGGCAGCAATGCAGATTCTTAAAAACAAGCATTCAATGCAGTTCAGAAAGAGAGGTAAAAGGTTTATGCCGTGATTTTTTACACTCCTGACCGTGTGTGCTGTATGTAGCGGATGCTGCAATGTACTTTACGTGCAGTGAAACAACAGCGGATTCATTCTGCTTGTTTTTCCGGGAATATTTCCTGATCCTTGCTGATAAAACTGTTCAGCAGTGAACCAACCGCATAGAGATCCTTATGAAATTCATAGGGTACGTTCGTAGTTGAAATGCGAATGATCATGCCGTCATGCATAAATTTGCAGACGTATTCGCCCCCGGTCATCGCTGCTCCGCTTATATCTCTGTATTTGTAAAGTTCAACTCTGTCAATCATGGCCATAACCTGATCATATGTTCCCTTATCAGTTCTGAAACCTCTGTGACGTTCTCTGGTGCTGCCGAAATCCTGGTAATAGGTATGGATCTGATATTCTCCGGTTTTTTCATCAAGGTAAAGAACCGTCTCTTCATGACTGTCTCCCGCGCCGGTGGCAACTGTCTTTCTGCAGCAGTCAACAAGCAGTTTGAGATCCCGGTCATCCGGTCCCGGAGCAATGTAGTTACCGGACGGAGCCGGCGTTGCAGCCAGAACATGCACCGGGGCATCAGATACAGTGCCTGAATGTACTTCCGGACTGTTCCGGCTTGAAGGTTTTAAAGTTTTATTGAGATTTACATCTTTGTGGATAACAGCTCCGCATTCAGGGCAGAATCTGGAGCCGGACGGAATTTCTGATCCGCAGGAAGGGCAGAGCACTTTGATATTTTCATTGGACATTAGGGCTTCCTCCACCTGATCTGACTCAGCAAAAAATTTTTTTCCGTTTATGTCTGCAGAGACGCTTTTCGTATCTTCTGCCTGGACCATGCATACAGATGAGAGCAGAAATATAAATCCCGCCATCTTGCTAATAAAATTCTTCATGTCTCAACCCGCTATGTATTTCAAAAAACGCTCCAGTCCGGTCTTGCGATCCGGAAAAATTTATCATTGTTAAGATCAGCGGCAGGCTGGTCTCAGTGTGCGCCTCAGACAGAAATGAATGTTTGATTATGTTCTCTGAACCGGCTCTACTGCTCATCCCCCGTCAGCGTAACTCTGAAAGAGACTGTATCGGAATGCCCCTCAAGATCCATGACGGTAACCTCATAATAGCCGCTGTGATCCGGAGTAAATGAGCTGCCCTCCGTCTGAGTCCCGCCTGTCACAAGGTAGACAGTTCCCTTTCCTCCTGTATATTTGATATGAATTACGCCGTTGAAATCCGGAAGAACGGTGGTGTTGTTCTCCGGAAAAACAATATTTATCTGATCTCTGTCGATATATTTTTTTTCGTCAATATGCTCTCTTAATAAATCGGGAATATGTCTGCTCAAAAGCTCGCTTTCTATTTCCGGTTTCAATACGGTTTTTATTCTGAGACGGCTCATGATCCCGAAAAGATGAGGCGAGGCATCCTTGTTGCCCGAGTACTTGTAGAGAAGCTCTCTGTTGTCGGGTATTCTTACGGCAACAGCAACGGTATAGTTTCCAAGAGAGCCGATTGAAAGAGCGTCTGTATAATGGCTGGAGGTACCGGTTTTGTACGAAATCGCAGTACTGACATCTGTACCAGCCGGCTGTGAAGATTTCTGCAGAATTTTAAAAACGGTTCTCGCAGTGTCCGCATAAAAAAACTTTCCAGCAGAGGAAATATCGCTGCAGGCTGATGAAGTCTCCCGTATCACACTATTGCTGACCTGATCTGCATCTTTACTGATCGTGCTGAAAGGGTAGTTCCTGTAAATCCCTGAAATAATTTTTTTATCAGCACCTGTCATGACGGCGGGATCCACTGAAGCAGCGCTGCTCATGTCAGGATTTCCACAGGATTTTTCTTTTCCTGCTTTTACCGTTTCATGATCGTTTTTTCTGTCTTCGGTCTCCATTCTGCAGTCTCTGCCTTCGTAAACAGGATCGCATGTATGGATATAGCTGTACAGGGCTGTGTCGGAAACATGGCCGTTACTGTTATGCGCTTCCCGGCTGTCCTCTTCTGACATGCTGTAGCTGAAAAGAAGACCGTCCTCATTAAGCATGCCGTAAAGTCCCGCCAGATCCATCAGATTTATGTTGACGCTTCCCAGGATCACGGAATAATCAGGCTGATTGTTTCGAACGAAGACCTTCTGTCCGAACCGGTTCAGAAAATTAATGAATCTTGAAGGTCCAATCATTTCAAGAACCTCAATGGCGGGAAGGTTAAGCGATCTTACAAGTGCCGATTCAGCTTTGATTTTTCCTGCAAAGGTGCGGGTGAAATTCATGGGATTCCAGGTGCCGAACAGTCTGCTGCTGTCATGAAGCGTAGTGCTGGGATGAAGTTTGCGCTCCTCGAAGGCCATGCCGTAGACAAAAGGTTTAAGGGCGGAGCCCGGGGATCTTTCGGCAAAAGGGAGACACATCTGGGATACGCCTAAATCGGAGGATCCAAGAATTCCGGTAACTCTGTGATCTGCTCCGTCAAGCACAACTGCCGAAAGAACTGCACCGTCGTTATGGAGCTGATGAAACTGATCAGCCTGCTGAAGAAGAATATTCTGGATGTACGGATCAAGATATGAATGTATTTCCATAATCCTGTCGCTGAGAGGTTCCGGATCCTTCTTTTCTGCGAAGGTTTCCTTATTAGGGGAAGGTGCTTCAGTTTCCCTGTTCTGCCTTGCTGAAACATTGTTTTTCTGATCTTCGGAAGATTCAGAAGCAGAATTAACTTCAGCTGCTGCAGATGTATCCGCGCTGCCGCCCGGATCGCCGGCTGGATTGAGATCAGCAGTCTGCATATCGTAATTTTCGGGTACGTCCGAAGCTGATCCTTCGTCGCCGGAACCGGACTGAACTGTCAGGATTTTCTTTTCATCTGTGATCATGTCATCCGAAGCATGTATTCCGGATGACCTTGTGCCGCGGTAATTTTTCCCGCTTTCAGTTTCCTCAGCGTTTTTCTCCGTGCCCTGTTCAGCCCTGGAAATATGTTCGAAATAGCTGTTCATGCAGCTGATGGCAGTCTGTCTTATTTTAAAGGTCTGATGAGGCAGATCATCCTTCAGTGATGATTCCCAGACATCTCTGGAAATGACATTTTTTTCATAGGAAAGTCTGAGAACATCGTTTTTGTAAAAAACTGTCGATTTGACATTTCTGTCCGGGCGTATGTGTTCAGGAGCGCGGGGAAGTGCGGTGAGGAGAGCAGCTTCTGATGGTGACAGTCTTTTCGGCAGATGGTTGAACCACTTCAGTGAGGCAGCATTTACTCCTTCAATGTTGCCGCCGAACGGCGCAAGAGTTAGATACCATTCCAGGATCTGTCTGCGTCCGTACTTCTGAGTAAGATAAACAGCCTGGATCATTTCCTTCAGCTTATTTAAATATGTACGTTCATGGCCTGTCAGTCTTTTGGCTACCTGCATGGCAATAGTTGAGGCGCCGGAGGTGACATGCCCGTTTCTGATATTGGTAACAGCCGCTCTGACAACAGAGACGGGATCTACCCCGGGATGACTGAAGAAGTTCCGATCTTCGCTGGCTAAAAGCATGCGGAGATAAAGGGGGCTGACATCATCGACTCTGGTGTAGAAACGATAGGATTCGGTGTCTGAGGAAAGGGTATATGCAGCGACAGATCCGTCGGCCGCATACAATACCCTTGAACGATGATTAAGCAGTGAAAAGTCCAGTTCTCTGATACTGCTGTAACAAAAGATGATCACGGCCACTGCAGCCGTGATCATCAGAACTGGTAAAAGATACCTGAGAAAACGCATTACTTCACTTGAATAACATTCGCTGCATCAAAGAAGTTGAACATCTTGCTCTGTACCTTGTTGATATGTACGCTGCTCATTACAGGCATTGAAGAACCTACATACGCACCCTTGATTACATAAGCAAAGGATCTGAATTTGGCATTGCTTACATATTCCTTGAGCACCACTGCGGTATCACCCTTTGTTACGGATGGTGAGCCGAAGCTGTCATTGTAGATCTTCGGATACTGCTTCTTGAGGTCATATCCGGAAATTTCCTTTACAAACAGTGTGTTTGAAGGGATCTTGGCCTCAAAGGCGAGATTGCCGCTGTACGGAGAACCGAACTCAAAGGTGTTGACTACAATCAGATCATCGTTGAGATTCACCTTGTAAGGAGGCTTCAGCAGCTGACCGTTCTTTGTATAGATGGTCTGGGTCATGTTCACGAAGCCGTCGTAGGTGGTCTTGCCGGTGACATTTCCGTTAACAGCCACAGTGGCAACCATAATCTCGTCGGTTGGATTGGTTACAGTAACACTGTTTCCTGCAGTTTTGTAGTCAGCCTTGCTCTGCTTTCCTCTGAAGTTTACCGCCATATTGTTCAGCAGATATTTGCTGCTGCGTGACAGGTATGCATCGGCGTTCAGGTAGGAGTAAAGCTTCTCCGCAATTTCCGGTACCTCGGCATACATGGCTGCTCTGATCAGTGAAACTGAGTCATGAGTTGCCGTATTAACGTCGGTCGGATAATACTTCAGAAGAGTCTGAAGCTTCGCTGCAATCTGGCTGTAGGTTGTATTGGTGAAGTTGATCCTGGTATCTTCCTCAGAAGCCTTAAGCAGGTACACGCCATACTTGAGAGCCTCCTTCTGCCTCCTGGTATCACCGTACAGTCCGAAGAGCTGTGCAAAATAGCTCATGGATTCCACGGCGATATTTCTGTTCTGACCCATCTTGTTGATGATATCGTCATAATAGTAGACAGCTTCGGTGTGAACATTCATACCGGTTTTTGCCAGAGTGTAGAGAGATACTGCTGCAGTCATCGGTTCGGACGAGTTTTTGTTTTCAACAACCCGAGCCTTCAGAACATTAAGTCCGTCGCGGCTTACATTGAAACCGGCACGATCTGCCTGATAAAGGAAGTTCAGCGCATATGCAGTGGCATAACTTGATGATGCACTGTCCATATATCCGCTGTTGGTTATGTAGCCGTAGGAGAATCTGTTTTCAACAGCACTGACAAGCGTACCAAGCTTCTTGGTGACCTTCTGCAGCATTGCCCTGTCGGTATTCGGATCCTTCTCCATAGCCTTGAGAGTGTCAAGGAGAATAAAGCCGGAGGATATTTCATCGAACACGCCGTAAGTGCCGTTTTCAAGAACATCCTTTACAGTGGCATCCACATCAGTCATAGGCACCATACCGAATTTGGCGCTGACTTTTGAACTGTCCTCGAAGGTGTTAAGGAAGGAAACCTTTTTTGATTCATGCGGCTTCAGAAGAACAATCTTGCTTTCAGTCATGCGGGAGTAGCGGTTTACAGATGCAATTTCCCTGGTGGTGGTGTAGCTGTAGTTCTTGCCCTTCACATCAATATCAACAAAACCGTCACCGAGACCTGATGCGCTGAGTGTTACAGGCTCTGAGAGATTTTCGCCTGAGTTCACATCAATCTTGCCGCTCTTGCTGCATTTGAGCACGCCGCGGCAGGTGATCTTGTAGCTGTAGCTGTCTGCGGATCCGCTCAGGTTGTTGATACTGAATCCGGCAGTAATCTGATCTCCGCTTCTGATGTAGTTAGGGACATTGAGACGTGCTACGGCTATATCCTTCACCGGAACCTCACCGCTGTAGGATCCAAGTCTGTCGGCAGACCAGCCGGTAACCATAAGCCTTGCCGTGGTGCTTACATCATTGAGATCGAAATGCAGTTTGGCAACGCCGTTTTCAACCTTTGTGGCCGGTACATAATAGGTGAACAGGTTCCTGGTAATGTTGTTGAGAGTAGGTCCTGCACCGGCACCGTCTTCGTCGTCGCCGCCATAACCCTGGGATTTAGGATCTGCAATCTTCATCAGATATGAATATGCATCATAAATCGTGGTATTAAATCCGTACTGACCGAACAAGGCGGCATCAGGAGACGGAGATTTCTGCTTGTTAATGGAAAGAATGCCTTCATCCACGAGAGCCGCGGAAACATAGGTGGATGCGTCCGCATTGTCAACCTTGAGGCTGATGTCAAGACCGGTGTTTGGTTTGGCATTGCCGGAAAGCTGAGGTGTAATTCCCAGAGTTTTGTCAGACTGATCCCGATCAAGATAGGTTATGCCAATGGCACGCTGTGCTCCGAGAGGACCGTCTGCCTTTGAATAGAGTGAAACAATGGCATAGGATCCGCGGGAGAAATTGTCACCGATTTTAACGTCTATGCTGTTATGACCCTTTGTTACCCTGTGATGGGAAAGAAGATTTTCAGATACGCCGTCAAGCATGAGATCCGCATAGCCGTCAAAGTAGCTGTCGAATTCCAGACGTGCCGTGTCTCCAGGCCTGTACAGTTTTTTGTCGGCAAACAGACTGAAGCGATCAGGTCGGGTCGGATCCACATCGGAGGCAGAACCGACATAGAAATTTGAGGATGTTTCAAAATTGCCGTACTGAAGTTTGATCAGATAACTGCCGTTGTCGAAAGCCTGTTTGATGCTGGCCGGACTGTCGGTTTTAACGTTCAGTGTTCCTGCGGTAACCGGTGTGAAATATTCATTATGAACATATTCCCAGCTGCCGTTGCGGTAAACATACTGATAGGAGGAATGGCGCTTGAAAATTCCGTAGCTTACATCGCCCTGGTAAAGCTTTCCGTCCTGATCGGCAAGAATCACCTTCATATCAGATTCACGCGGATTTGTCTTTGAAAAATCGGTTTTGACGCCAACCATCGGACCGTTCACCGCAAGTTTGAAGGTTTTGGAGTAATTGAGGATCTTTGAGTTCGGATCTACAACCTCGGCATTTATCTCAAGTGATCTTGGAATATTGCTTGGCTCAATTGACGACAGATCAATTCTTGCATTACCCGAGCGGTCGGTGAGAATTGTGTCAAAGGATTCATAACTGTAGGCATTGTCGCTGGAAGAAGGACCGAAGAAGAAATCGGAATACTTCTCCACCGGGTGATTGTCCAGTTTTGTTGAGTAGTTGCCGGACACCGCCACGTTAGGGGCAGGGGCGTCATAGATGAATCTGGTATTGACTGTTACCGCATCGCTGCCGGTAAGATAGGTGCTTCCGGTCTGGAATTTGGTCTTAATGCTGGACGGAATGAAGTTGTCTACCCTGACTGATGTGGTGGACACTATTTTCTTTTTGTCAAAGCCCAGCTTAAACTGCCAGTTTCCGGTAAGGGCAGACTCGTCAAATTCAAACTCGTATTCAAAAGCTCCGCTCTTAGGATCCTTCAGAGTAACCTCGCGATAAATCTGATCATCAGGACGTACTATCATAAGTTTCATTGCCTTAAGATCAGAAGCCTTCATTTTGCCGTCGCGTACTATTGCCTCATAGAGAACCTTTTCACCCGGACGTACAAGAGTACGGTTGGTGTAAGAATAGACATTAAGCTCGTCAGAGGATGCGAGCGCAGGATCTGATGTAAAGTTGTCATCGATGCTCAGGGAGGAGGATCTCAGATCATGAATATATGTATCCTTTCCGCTGGTGACGGATATCAGTGCAGGTTTCTGGGAATGCGTTCCTGATATGTCAGCTTTGGTGAAATGAGCATAGCCGTCTTTGTCTGCCGTAACAGTTCTGATGACATCATTGGTCTCATTTATAAGAGAGATCTTTGCTCCGGCTACAGGCTCGGCAGAAGTCAGGGATCTTACTGCTACATCGATGCCTATGTCTCTTTTGTAGGTGGTAACACCGAGATCAGTGACTACAATGGACTTGGCCAGCATCAGGGATTCATAATTCTCAGAAAGCTTGTCTATGCAGTCGAGGGTAGCATCGCATTCCTCAAAATCAGGTTCTGTAAGAACAAGCATGTAAAGACCGGAGGTGAGATCATCTGTCAGATCACTGAGGTTGATCATTGTAATGTTTTTCTGGTTTTTAACGCCATTAATACTGACTTCCTTTGAACCGAGAAATTTGCCGTGCTCGGTGATTTTTGATGTTGCCGACCAGCGGTACTGTGCTTCAGTAAGCGGATTGGCTGAATATGATGCCAGGTCGCTGCTGGAAATCTTAAACAGAGAGATTCTGAACTTGTTCATGTTGACTGTCTGAAGAGCAACCTTCTTGTCCTTTGAGGCTGCGGAAATCACGTTTCCATTGAGGAACTGTACAACACCCTGGTGATCCACAGTTGTAAAATCCACTGTGCGATCTTTGGACAGCATGCCGTTTTCAGCTGAAATAAGTCCCTTCTTAAGAGTTACCCTGTACTTTGATCCGAAATCCAGACCGCCGAGACAGATGGCTCTGTTCTGAACGAGCAGAGACGGCTCGATTTTTTTCCCGGATGAAAGATTTTCAACTGTTACATACGATGACAGCATCTGGGGAGTGTTTTTCTGACTCTCCATTTTCTGAGACATGATAAGACAGGAGGTGGCGGCACCGACAGTATTCTCCTCAGTAACACGACTTACATCCAGAGCGCCTGAACCGGATGCTGCCGTTGCTGAATTACCAGCGAAAACCGCTGCAGCTACTACAATTGACAGTTTTGATAATTTCATAGAACCCTCAAACAATTATTTATAACCGTGCTTATACAACTAATTTCAATCAGTTTCGTTAATTTTAACCTACTTTAGATCCTCATGAGGGTTATATTTCTCTGATTGACTGTCTAACTTGATCTGATTCACATTATTCAGCGGTTCAACTTTCCGACCCGGTTCAAAAAAAATACAAAAATTCTATGCTCATTCCAACAGCAAAAAAAGATCCGGAGGGGGTAATCCTCCGGATCCAGAAACATCAACCGGTTAGTTATGTCAACAGCTATCTGAATTCAACCTTCCGCGGATACGGAACCATTCTGGACTGCTTGTCGAAATAGACATTGATGTCA
>CADBNP010000211.1 GCA_902796095.1 uncultured Aeromonadales bacterium
GCTGTTCTGTTCGCTCACAAGCATGCCAGCGGCAAGAACTACGAAGGTGCTAACTGGTCACATCCAACCGGTAATGACTGGGCATTCGTATTAAGACCTTCTTTCAAGTGGTCTGACTACACCTCTACTGTTCTTGAGTTCGGTTTCACTTCACAGCACAACACCGGCTGGAACGGTTGGGCAACTCCTAACAAGAACCGTGTTGGCGCAACCAAGCTCACTCTTGCACAGCAGTGGTCTCCAGCAACCCATTTCTGGGCTCGTCCATCAATCCGTGTATTCGGTTCATGGCTTGCAGGCGATTTAATGCGTCATGAGTACACTGGTCTTGCTCACAACAAGCAGCACGAGTACATCCTCGGTGCTCAGGTTGAAGCATGGTGGTAATCTTTTAACAAAGTATAATTTGTTAAGTTAGATGCAGAGGGTCTGGTAATTCCAGGCCCTCGTTCTTTTTTGTTCAGGCAACCAATTCCAAACAAGGAGGAGTGTACCTCCTTTCATTCTTTTGTACTTCTGCTGTTCTAGTCGAGAAGTTTATAGCATGGTGTGTAACCATCCTGTGACAGTTTCATTCTTCCCTGCTTAACCATTTCTTCAAGAAGATTATCAATGCTTTTTATAATTTCCTTGTCACCGTGCAGTTCGTACGGACCGTATTTCTGGACCATCGCCATTCCTTCCGGTTTGACGTTACCAGCTACTATGCCTGAGAATGCATTTCTCAAATTAGTAATCAGATCACTGAGAGACTGATTTTTTGTCAGGTTCAGATTTCTCATGCTTTCATGATTGGCAGGGAAATGCTGCTGAAGAACTGGGTTAATTTTCATTTTCCAGTTGAAATAGAATGAGTCACCTAAATTAATGCGCTTCTCCATTACCTCAACAGCTCCGTCAGCACAGATGTCAGCTACTTTGTTTGGATTATCAATAACGATATCGTACTGTCTTGCTGCTTCATCACCCAGTGCACTCCGGATAAACCTGTCCAGTTCCTCAAAATATTTTTCAGAACCCTTGGGACCGGTTAAAACAAGAGGAATAGGCTGATCATTGTTATCTTTGTCAGTTTTGATCCCGAGGATGAACATCAGTTCTTCAATTGTGCCGGGACCGCCAGGAAAAATGACAAAGCAGTGTCCCAGTCTCAGAAATGCTTCAAGTCGTTTTTCAATATCTGGCATTATAATCAGTTCTGTCACCATTGAATTAGGTGGCTCTGAGGAAATTATTGACGGTTCGGTCAGTCCGAGAAACCTGCTGTTGGTGATTCTTTGCATATTGTGCCCGATTGCAGCTCCGTGCATCGGCCCTTCCATTGCTCCAGGACCGCATCCGGTACAGATGTTCATTTTTCTCAAACCCAGGGCATATCCTATTTTTTTTGTATATGAATATTCGTTTTCGGGTATGGAATGACCTCCCCAGCAGACGACCATATTCGGCTCTACTCCGGAAATAAAAGCCCTGGCATTCCTGAGAATGTGGAAGATTTGATTTGTTATGATGTTCTGAGTTCCGATCAGCTGCTGGTTGAGTATTTTACTTTGACTTTCCGTGTAAACTATGTCTCTCAGTACACTGAAGAGGTGTTCCTCTATTACCTTGATCAGGTGTCCGTCTATAAATGAGGTTTCAGGCGGATTGTAAAGCTTCAGCTTGATTCCTCTTTCTTTTGATATAACATCAATTCCGAAATCGTGATATTTTTCAAAGAGAGCAGACGGATCGTCTGTAACGACTCCGCTGTTCAGGACTGCCAGAGCACATTTTCTGAATAATTCATAGAGATGACCGTCGGCTGTTTTTTCAAGCAGTGCAACTTCGGACTGGGAAAGCTGACTCATTGATTTTTCCGGGTGGATGTATGTAATCATAGTTTCTCCTCTAAATTGATCCTATGATATAGAAAAACAGAATATCAGTTTCTGATCTGCATACAATTTTGATTTAGAAAGAATCGGCTGAAACTGATATTTTTAATCTCTGAAATCAGGCTGGATCTCTGTGCAGTCATCGGAAGTTCTGCAATCCTTTGTTGCATGTTTTTTAATGGTGTTCACTAAATTTTGAAATCATAGTAAAATCTGATTCGGTTTTATTCTGATTTAGGGAATTTGCAGTGAAGAGACTTTTTTTATCCTTGCTTATTAGCGGTACTGTGCTTTGTTCAGGTTGCAGCATGGTTGATCACATCATGACCTACAGATCTCCCGCCAATTATTCAGTTGAAGAGGCTGAGAGTGTTTATCGGGATCTTTCTGTTGCTGACAATGTATATGACAATGCCGTTATAGTAAGAACAGCCATGTCGGATGATGTGGTTTTTGATGAAAAGTCTTCGGTGTATGATTTTGACACGGGAAGAAGTGTTTTCAGAACCTATAATCTTCCGCTGAATGCAACAAATCTCAAAGTTGAAATATCAGTACAGATAGGTGAGACTATTTTTGCCCCTTCTGTAGCCCTGCTTAATAAGGATAAAAAACTGATCAAGATGTTTGATTTCAACAGTTTTGAATATCGTCCATACAACGATGTTGTTGCAGAAACCATGAAACTGAAATTTAATCTCAATAATTTTTCGGCCGGAGAAAACGCTGCCGCATACATGGTGATTTTTACAAAGGATGAAGATCTCAAAAAGACCACAAAGATAGTTCATCCTGCAAAACTTTATGCCAAATCACGTCGCGAGGCTATACCTGATGTCGCAGATCCTCTTATCCCGCATTCACGGCTTGGCGCCATGACTGTTCTTTTTTCAATGGATGCTGAGTCCATAGATTCGGTTTCTGATTTTCTTGATGCTTTGAAGGGGCCGATCTGGGGAGGTGAACAGCATCAGTATGTATCAGACGATGATGACGGCAGGGTCGGAGCATCAGTGAACGTTGATTTGCATGACAGCAATCTGAAGGTTGTTAATCCTCAGACTGCAGGCAGTTCGAAGACATCCGGGACGTCGACTGCTGCAAATCATCACACGGAAGCGGTAAAGAAAACTCCTGGTGTACCGGCAGGATCGATGATGAAGGAAACAGAAAAAATGTACAATGACATGATCGTTTCCGCTGTTAAATCCGGTGATATATCCAAGGCGATGCAACTCGCTGCTGAGGCGACTAATGCCGGTTCCGCGTCAGCTAATGATACATTGAACAGTGCATTGAGAAATTACCGTCGCAAGTAAAAAATTCTTTCTTTTTTTGTAAATCTGAAGCTGATTCAGGCAGGGAGCGGCAGTGTAAATCATCTGCTGATCCCTGTTTTGTTTCCTGACGTCAATGAATTTTCCTGTGAATGATTCAGAACCTGATTTTACCGGCTCTGACCTGTTTCTTTGCAGTCTCCGTCAATTGATCTTATGACGCGTTCTCTCAGCTGTTCTTTTTCACTGCTGTTCAGCGATCTGCTGTGCAGAGATATAGTGAATCCGTCATCCGCTCTTTCTCCTGTCGTTGCTATTCTTGCTGCATGAATGTTGATGCCAAGCTCCTCAATGGCCGTGGCTATGGATGCGAGAAGTCCGGGACGATCCAGTGCCGATACCTCCATGTGAGTTACACCCATCTCTTCAGATCCCGGAATGTCAAGATAAGTAACAGCAGTTTTGATTTTAAACTGCAGATATTTTTTAGGCATTGATATTCCCGATGGTGCGGTGAAAATGTCGTTGATAAGGCTAATCATCATGAATTTCCTCAGGGGACCCATTTTTTCGGGAGGTATCGGAGTTCCATCCCTGGTGGTGACGGTGAAGGAATCCATAATAAAGCCGTCGGTAGATCCTAATATTGAAGCACTCATTATGGATATCTGTTTTGCCAGAAGAATTTTTACTATTTTGGCGAAAATTCCGAGACGATCCTTCATGTAGACAAATATTTCGGTACCCAGTCTGTTTACGGATTCTCCGAATATGATGAGCGGGAGCTCTCCTGATTTGTCATAACTCAGAATATGTTTGGTATGATGGTAAATCTGCGCTTTATTGTGACGGATAAAATAACTTTCGCTGAAGGTATCCCAGAGCTTTGAAATCAGACTGCAGTCTATTCCGTCGGCAGTCAGCAGCCTCATGGTTTCTCTTTTGTTTTCCTCTACAATAAGATCCCATTCAGACGGATGTGACGGATCCCGTCTGAGAGCCCTCTGGGTTGCATAGTATAATTCCCTGAACAGAGCATCTTTCCAGGAATTCCATGCCGTGTCGTTGGTGGCACAGATGTCGGCAATGCTCAGACAGTATAAATAGTCAAGGTGTGTCTCGTCCTGAACTGTTGTGGCAAAATCTGATATTACATTTGGATCTGAAATATCTCTGCGCTGTGCCGTGTTGGAAAAATCTATGTGGTGTTCTACAAGCCAGGTCAGAAGTCTTACCTCAGACTGAGGAAGTTCATGTTTTGTAAGAAATCTGCTGCTTATTTCAGCTCCTATCTGGGCATGGTGACCTCCAGGTCGTCCCTTTCCTATATCATGAAGCAGAGCAGCAAAGTAGAGCAGGTGCTGCTTTGGAAGATTGGCATAAATTTCTCGGAAAAGATTCCTGGAGGGATCAATTTCCGCAGTATGGGAAAATTCGTATATGTTGCTGATTGTGCGGTAGGTATGCTCATCAACTGTATATGTGTGGAACATGTCAAACTGCATGAGACCTGTGAGTCTCATCCACTCTGACATATACATGGTCATAATTCCGTGGCGTATCATTAATTTGAGCGGTAACAGCATTCCGTTGATGTTGCTCAGTATTTTAAGAAAGTAATGCCGGCATTTGGGAATGTCGATCAGTTTGACGCTGAGTCTGCGTCTTGCCTCTTTGATGCTTCTGAGACATTTTGGATAGATGCCTGTGATGCGTGATTCCCCGTTGGATGATATCGCTGATATTACGCTCATCATCTCCATTATCGAGGATGGTTCATTCATAAAAAGTGAATGATCCACAACGTCAATCATGGTTCCGCGAAGAATGAACTTTGAATTAATCACCCTGATTTCACAGTGCTGTTCATCTTTGAAAATAGCCTCCTCGTACATTTTCAGAAGCATCTGGTTTATTTCTTCTATGCTCTGAGCCGACAGATAGAATCTGATCATCAGATTTTCCACCGGAATGTTCCCTTCACCGATGTAACCCAGCATTTTTGCCACAGCCACCTGACGATCAAATGTCAGTCTGTTGTCGTTTCTTTTGCTTACGAACTGGAGAGCAAATCTTACTTTCCAGATGAAGTGTGCATTGAAAAACAGTTCATGATACTCGCTTTCTGTGATGAAGCCCTGTTTCAGAATATCATCCGGTTTTTTGGCATTGGAGAATTTGCGTGCTATCCACATGATCGTCTGAACATCTCTGAGACCTCCGCACATGTTTTTAAGATCCGGCTCAAGACGGTACATGGTGTTTTTGTACATTTTGTGACGGTTTGCCTGCTCTTCCATTTTTGCGCGGAAAAACTGTTTTATCGGCCAGAATTTTTTTGGATCTGTGGCTATTTCCAGCTGGTGATAAGTTTCCTCTGAACCGCATATAAGTCGAATTTCAAGAAGATTGGTCGCAATTGTAAGATCCTCCATTCCTGCACTTACACATTGTGAAACAGTTCTGACAGCGTGACCGACGTCAAGTTTCAGATCCCAGAGCAGAGTTATAAGTGCTGATACCTTTTCAGAAGCATCGCTGTCAAGCTCTGTTTCAGTAAGGATCAGTATGTCAATATCTGTAAAGGGATGCAGTTCCTTTCTTCCGTATCCGCCTACAGCAATAATTGCAATTTCCGGAAAGCTGTAAAGCTGAAACTGGTTGTAGAGCTTGCAAAGCAGACAATCAATGAAGCAGCACCGATCATCAGCTAGTTCAGGAAGACTCGTTCCGCGGTAAAAATTCTGGGCTAAATGGAGATTGAAAGTTTCCATCAGCTTTCTGCCGTTTTCACGGGTTATTTCCTGTTTGCCCAGATATCTTGCAAGAACATCGCTGAATTTCATGGTGGACTCCGTGTGATGATTGTCAGATCAGGTATGTGCCCGTCTGATCCGGTAAATTTGTGATGTGAGTTAAATCAGAAACTCAGGTGACTAAGGCTGCCGGAGATTGCATGGCAGCCATGGAAAAGAAAAGTTTCTCAGTTGTGGAATACAGGCTGGATTTCTGTTTCTTCACTGCGGTAAGTAGTTATCTCACAGCCGTCGTCAGTGATGATAAGCGTGTGCTCGAATTGAGCAGAAGGCTGCTTATCTGCTGTTGTTACGGTCCATCCGTTTTTCCTGTTAACCTTGCATTTCCATGTTCCCGCATTAATCATCGGCTCAATGGTAAAACTCATGCCTTTTTGCAGGATTATGTTTCTTGATACCGAGTTTTTGTAGTGAAGAACGCATGGCTCGGCGTGGAATTCGGTGTTTATTCCGTGACCGCAGTAATCACGTACTATGGAGAAACCGTTTCTGTCAGCTATCGGCTGTATTGTATCGCCGATTATTGAAAGCGGTACACCAGGCTTTACGGCCTTCAGTGCTGCATAAAGTGATTCCTGTGCACATTTGCACAGTTTGTGGTTTCTCGGTGAGATTTCGCCGATTCGGAACATTTTTGATGTATCGCCGTAATATCCGTCCTTGATTACTGTAATGTCAATATTCACAATGTCGCCGTTATGCAGATGCTGAACTCCCGGTATGCCGTGGCACACAACTTCATTTACGGATATGCAGGTGGCTTTGGGATATCCGTTATATCCGAGACATGCGCAGATGGCATGCTGACGGTTCTCTATATGATCCTGCATTATGGCATCAAGTTCTCCGGTGGTAATGCCTGCCTTTACATATGGTTCAATCATTTCAAGAACCTCTGCAGCCAGTCTTCCTGCAATTCGCATTTTTTCTATTTCTGTCTCGTCTAAAATTCTTATGCCGTTTCTCTCTTTGTTCATTTTTTTGTCCTTCGTAGCATTCTTTATTTTCTCTGTTCATTTTATCATATTTTGATTACAGCTAACGATTTGACTGTTATGGCGATATCGGCATATTGACTGTTGAACTGTCTTTTGATTGTTGTCTGTATGCTGACGGTTCCTGGGTTAATAAGAAAACAGGGGCGTAGTGATCGCAGTTCCTGTTTTTTTTTATTTCGACTGACTGGTGCAGCAGTTTTAAGGTGAATCACGCTGCGTACATCAAATCTTAATGACTGATACAACGGTTGTTTCTCAGGCTATATAATTCCGTAAAGAATATTTGAAAGAAATCATCGTCAGTGTACAGCAAAAAACAGAACAGCATACTTCCTTAATTTTTCTGAGAGAAACGGTTTATGAAATTTTTGCCGAAAGGAATTAGGTATGCGAAGTGAAATGTCCTATGTCCTGATAGCAGAACTTTCAGAAGGATTCAGAGAAGCTGCATTCAACGGGAATATCCGTCCTGTGCTGGAAACTGTAGTCAGACAGTGTTCCCTTAATTCCTCCTGTCGTCAGCTGATCAGCGGCGAGCGTTTGTTTCAGGCATATCTTCTTGCCTACCTTGCTCTTAATGATATTTATGGACTGGCCCCTGAAATAGAGGTAAACCATGGTTATACAGACATACTCCTTGGCTATGTTCAAGAAAAGTGTTGATCTTATCTTAAACTGCTAAGGAGTAATCATAACCCGCAGGCTTTGATTTGAAAGTCAAAACGCCACTTTGCATGCACTCCTGTCTTCCGCAGCCA
>CADBNP010000212.1 GCA_902796095.1 uncultured Aeromonadales bacterium
GTTATATCATTCCCGTCAATGAAAACCTGACCGCCGTTGCTGGCTATGATACCTACAATCATGTAAAAGGAGGTTGTTTTACCGGCACCGTTGGCACCAAGAAGACCGACAATCTGACCGGAGGATACCTCCAGGGTAACATCCTTGACCACCTCGCGATCCTTGTAGATCTTTTTTAAATTAACTGCCCTAAGCGTTGACATAAAACACCATTTCCTAGTCTGATTCTAATTTAATCTCAGTTATCTTTGAATTTACACCGTCATAAAACATTCCGCTTTGTGATCTATCGGGAAGTTCAGTTACCTGACTTTAAAGGATTTTTCTTCTGCTCCAGCTGTTCCGGGATCAGCACGGTATGAACCCGTCCTCCCGATGCGCCGGAGGACGTGGCATTCATCTGGGATTTACGCATGTCATAGGTAATTCTTTCACTTCTGATCTCATTGTCATGCTTGCGGACATAGGCACCGCCCTCCACCAGAATAAATTTTGCGGTAATGTCATAGCTCAGAGTGCGTCCCTCGGCCCGAACCTTCGTTCCGTCATCCAGAGTCTCCGTATAGACGGCGGGCTTCGATGCGGATCCGACTGCAAGAAGCCTGCTGTGCTGATTCTTTGCCTTGTTCTCTCTGAACACCTCGACACGGTCGGCGGTGATAAGTATGGTTCCCTGATGAATTTCCACATTCGAGGTAAAAACTATGTGATCATTATTCATATCAGCCTGCTGACTGTCGGAATCAATAGTAATTTTTTCCCTGAGATCAGACTGCCTGGCATCGGCACAGGAAACACCGAAACAAAGACATACGGCACTAGTTATTGTCAAAATCTTCCGGATATATAACCGCATTGCAATTCCCCTTAAAATTAAAAACCTTTGTATCCAGATTACCCTTCAGTTCACCGCAGCGGTTCTCGGTTCCCGCTGTTCCGGAGATGGTCACCTCCCGATCACTGCTGATGTCATGAGAGTTGAGATCAAACTGCAGATAGGAGGCCCTCATATTCCAGCCGCCCTGTCCGGAATCCTTTTTTGATCCCTTTATCAGAACGTTTCCGTTGAGAGACAGAAATTCACCGGCATTGAAATAGCCCTGATCTGCGGAAATTTCCCAGCTGTCCGGCTTTGCTTCCGGAAACCTTCTGAAAACGTACGGATGATCATAGTAGGTTGTATCAGATACTCTGTAGTACTCCATTTTTTTCGAGCTGAACTTCATGTCTACCTGCCCCGCAGAGTCAAGGACAACGGTAGTCAGTCCCGTTCCGATAAAGGACGGACGGTAGTCCCTTTCAACAGAAACAGGCTCCGACACATCAACAACCGCAATGTAGTAAACCATGGCGGCACTGGCGAACAGAATACAGATAATGGCGAACAGATGTCTTTTTCTCACTGCGAAATCTCTTTATGATCAAGCATGCCGTGGCACTGAAGGATAATATCGGTAACCTCTCTCACCGCACCGTTGCCGCCTATATTGACAGTAACAAAATCAGCCTCTCTGAGTACCAGGGGATGGGCATCCCTCACCGCCGCACCGATGCCGACGGCTCTCATCAGAGGAAGATCAATCACATCGTCACCGATATAAAGACATTCCTCCGGCTCAATTTCCATTTCTGCTCTTATGCGATCAAACTCCCGGCATTTGTCCCTGACACCCTGACAGATGTACCTTGCGCCCAGGGATTTCATTCTTCTCTCCACCAGGGGAGATTCACGTCCGGTAATAACTCCGAATTCAACGCTGCAGGATCTCAGAGCAACAATGCCGCTGCCGTCCTTTGCATTAAAGGACTTAATCTCGTCTCCGGAAGCGGTCATATATATCTTGCCATCGGACAGAACTCCGTCCACATCGGAAATAACAAGTTTTATTTTCTTAAAGGCTTCAAAAAGTCCGTCGCTGATGTTCTGATACAGAGTCTCTACCATTAAAATACTCCCGCAGTCAGAAGATCGTGCATGTTGAACGCTCCGATAAGACGGTTTGATTTGTCGGTAACCAGAAGACTGTTTATATGATACGACTGCATGATCTCCAGGGATTTGGCTGCCAGCATGTCCTCGGGAACAGTAATACAGCCGACCTTGATCACCTGGGAAATCGGCAGATTGATGGACAAATCCTTGTCCAGCACACGGCGCAGATCACCGTCGGTAAATATTCCGAATACTGTGCCGTCATCATTCACCACCGCCACGGTACCAAGTCCCTTACTGGTCATTTCCACAAGCGCCTCCTTGACGGATGTTTCCTTTGAAACCACAGGCAGATCATCGCCTGAATGCATGATTTTGCTGTTGCGGAGAAGAAGTTTGCGACCAAGAGCACCGCCGGGATGACTCATGGCGAAATCCTTGGCGGAAAAGCCTTTTGCCTCAAGAAGTGCTATGGCAAGGGCGTCTCCCATAACCAGAGTCGTTGTAGTACTGGATGTAGGGGCCAGATTAAGCGGGCATGCCTCCTGGGCCACATGAATGCAGAGATGTATATCACTCTCCTTCGCCATGGTGGAGGATTCATTGCCTGTTATACAAATCAGAGTGATGTCAAGACGCTTGAGCACCGGGATCAGTGTTATTATTTCCGCACTTTCTCCGGAATTGGAAATGGCGATAACCAGATCATCCTGTCCTATCATTCCCAGATCTCCGTGAGCGGCCTCACCGGGATGCACAAAAAAGGACGGTGTTCCGGTGGAGGCGAAGGTGGCGGCCATCTTTGAGCCGATATGACCGGATTTGCCCATGCCGGTAACGATGACCTTCCCCTTCACGTTAAGGATTGCCTCACAGGCGGCGGCAAAGGATGTATCCCTGATATAGGGCTCTATAGACTGAAGAGCGTCAATCTCCTCATGAAGAACCCGCACTCCGGTTTCACTGAAATTGAAATTTTTATCCATATTATCCATACCCAAACACTGTTTCCGACTGACGACAAACGCCGGATCAAAATATATTCGCAGTTCTCCCGTGATCTGCGGGCAGAAGATCTCCGATTCTCCTAACCGGTTAAAAAAGGCTGATTGCTGATAAAATTCAGTCAGAAAGCCTGAAAAAAAGCAGAAAACACATGTCTACAGTAAAAAAGCACCGTACTTCAAAGGAAGTAACAGTGCCTTTTTAGCAGACAGCTGTCCAAATTCAGAACTCGGCATACCTACCCAGGGACTTCGGACATCCCTTCAGTCCGGCCCCGGCACAATCTTCTGCAAACCAGGACTGTCTGTTTCGAATCATATTACGGGAAGGGACTCGCCGTCAGTTCTGATTACAGCTTATAACCGATACTCTGTCTGAGATAGGCACCGCTTCCAAGCAGACCGACGGCCTCATGGGTAACAACAAAAACAGGGATCTGGGACAGATACTTGTCAAATCTTCCCTTCTCTTCAAATGCCTTGCGGAAGCCTGAAGACTGGAAGGCATCGACAAAACGCGGAACAATGCCTCCGGCAATATAAACGCCACCGAAGGTTCCCATGCTGAGAGCCAGATTTCCGCCGAATCTGCCCATAAGCTGACAGAACATTCTGAAGGTTCTGACACAGTCTTCATCAGTGTTGTTGAGAGCCTTGGCGGTGATATCCTTAGGCATGTAGTTTTCCGGCTCCCGATCATCAGAACGGACAATGGCGTTGTAGATATTTACCAGACCCGGACCTGAGAGAACCCGTTCAAAGGACACGTGATTGAACATCTTTCTGAGCTGAAACAGCACCTTGTCCTCCTCCTCGGTATGAGGAGCAAAATCCACATGTCCGCCCTCGCCCGGCAGAGGAAGCCATACACCGGCATGATACACCAGGTGGGCCACGCCGAGGCCGGTACCGGCTCCGTATATGGCAATCGGCTTGCCCTTCACCGGCTCACCGCCGCCGATCTTGATCATGTCATCCTGCTTCAGAGCGGGGATCGCCATGGAAACCGCCGTGAAGTCATTGATGATTTCCAGCGTCTCCAACTCCATGCTTGCCTTCATTTCCTGGATGGAAAACTTCCAGGTATGATTTGTCATCTGAACCCAGTCTCCTGTTATCGGACAGGCAATGGCAATGCAGGCATGATCCACACTGACTCCAACATCGGCAAGATACTGTCTGGCACATGCTTCCAGCGTAGGAAAATCAAGTCCCGAATATACCTTTACCTGAGAAATTTCGCCGCTGTCCAGCTCAACAAGAGCAAAACGGGCATTTGTGCCGCCGATATCGCCAACGAGACTAAGTGACATAAGAATTCTCCAAATTTTGTAATAATGCTTTCCGAAGAGAAAAGTGACTGCGAAGCGCAATCCTGCAAATCAGTTCTTCTCCGGCACCTGATTCATACGCCCGAACTGGCTCTGTGCACCGGCGGGACATATTTTCCGATCCCTGAAAGAATCGTACATTCTGTCTCACTAATGTCCGTTCCGGTTTCAGGCGCCGGTGTCCCGGTACATGCAAACACATCAGCGTTTTCCGCCATCCGACTTCAGAACAGTCTTTTCACCGCCGAAAAGATTCAGGCGAACGCTCCGGCAGGTGCGGATCCTGTTCACGCAAATCGGCATGGAACGCCGGTTCAGCAGAGGAACCATATACAGTCAAAAATATATTTGTTCACTGATTTTGTCAAGCAAAATAAGACTCCGGCACATATGCCGCGAGCAGTGTCCGGGTAATCATCATGCAGCACCGGAAAGATGCGGAGGAATGATATTTTCAGAGAAACGGCAGCATGAAACTGAAGGTAATCTTCTGTTCAGATCAGTCTGGTTATAAAAAATCCCCGGGATCATGAACATTGTGCCAGCCCGGGGATCTGTCAGATTCTACTCCCACTCGATAGTTGCAGGAGGCTTTCCTGAAATATCATAAACGACACGGCTTATTCCGCTGATTTCATTGATAATTCTGTTTGAAACTCTTCCCAGAAGATCATATGGAAGTTCGGCCCACTTTGCTGTCATAAAGTCTATTGTCTGAACAGCTCTCAATGATACAACATAATCATAGCGACGGCCGTCACCCATAACACCCACAGACTTCACCGGCAGAAAAACAACAAAAGCCTGGCTTACCCTGTCATACCAGCCCGATTTTCTCAGTTCCTCGATAAAGATGGCATCAGCCTGTCTCAGCAGATCGCAGTACTCCTTTCTGACCTCACCGAGAACGCGCACACCGAGACCTGGTCCCGGGAACGGATGACGGTAAAGCATTTCCTTCGGAAGTCCCAGCTCAACACCGATCTTTCTCACCTCATCCTTGAAGAGTTCTCTCAGAGGCTCCACCAGTGAAAAGTGAAGATCCTCCGGCAGTCCCCCCACATTGTGATGGGATTTGATGACATGAGCCTTGCCGGTTTTGGCCGCAGCCGATTCTATGACGTCGGGATAAATTGTACCCTGGGCCAGGAATTTAACGTTCTCCAGCTTGTGAGCCTCGGCGGCAAAAACATCAATAAAAGCCTTGCCGATGGCCTTGCGCTTTGCCTCCGGATCACTCACTCCCTTCAATCTTTCAAGGAAGGTGGATTCCGCATCGGCATATACTATATTCAGTCCGAATCTGTCGCCGAACATCTCTCTGACCTGTCTTCCCTCATTGAGGCGAAGGAGACCGTTATCCACAAACACGCAGATCAGATTGTCGCCGATGGCCCTGTGCAGCAGCATGGCTGTTACAGAGGAATCAACACCTCCGGAAAGTCCGAGAAGAACCTTCTCACCACCTACAGTTTTTCGAATCTTTTCCACCGCATCACTGATTATGTTGGCCGGAGTCCACTCAGTTTCAAGTCTGCAGATCCTTCTTACAAAATTTTCAAAGATCTCATAGCCCTTTTTGGTATGGGTGACCTCAGGATGGAACTGAACACCGTAAAACTGCTTTTCAGGATTGAAAAAGGCGGCATAAGGGCAACTGTCGGTGGAGGCAACTGTTTCAAAGCCGGCAGGGATCGCTGAAACCCGGTCACCGTGACTCATCCATACCTCCAGCAGATCTCTGCCGTCATCAGCTTTTCCGTCGCTCAGTCCCTCAAAAAGAGGACATCTGCCGTTCAGAGTCACAGCGGCATAACCAAACTCCTTTTTATCGGAAGTGTCAACTGCGCCGCCCAGCTGATGTGCCATGGTCTGCATGCCGTAGCAGATGCCTAAAACAGGCACTCCGGCATCAAAAACATACCCTGGAGCCCGCGGGGAGCCTGTCTCTGTAACAGACTCAGGACCTCCTGACAGAATGATACCGTCTGGATGAAACTCCTTAATCTGCTCGTCAGTCACATCCCATGACCAGAGTTCGCAGTAAACACCAATCTCACGGATCCGGCGGGCTATAAGCTGGGTTACCTGGGAGCCGAAATCCAGGATCAGGATCTTTTGTGCATAAATATTCTGAGACATATAAAAATCCGGATTTTATAAAAATGAAAAGGCAGATCCCGGAAAATCACAGGATCTGCCGCATAAGAACTCTTAACCCATACGGTAGTTAGGAGCTTCCTTGGTGATAGTCACATCATGGACATGCGATTCCTTAATGCCTGCACCGGTAATGCGGACAAACTGAGGCTTTGTACGCATTTCATCAATGGTTGCACAGCCGGTCAGGCCCATTGCGGAGCGCAGACCGCCCATTTCCTGATGGATGATGTTCTTAAGAGGTCCCTTGTACGGTACACGGCCCTCAATGCCCTCAGGTACAAGCTTGTCGGCGGCATTGTCCGTCTGGAAGTAGCGATCCGCGGATCCCTTGGACATGGCGCCGAGAGAACCCATTCCTCTGTAGGACTTGAAAGAACGTCCCTGGAACAGTTCAATCTCTCCCGGAGCCTCGTCAGTACCGGCAAACAGCGATCCCACCATAACGCAGTGGGCGCCTGCCACCAGAGCCTTGGCGATATCGCCGGAATAGCGGATGCCGCCGTCGGCGATTACTGTTACGCCGGATCCCTTGAGAGCTGAAACAGCATTGTCAATGGCGGTAATCTGAGGGACGCCGCATCCGGTTACGATTCTGGTGGTGCAGATCGAGCCTGGACCTATACCTACCTTGACAGCATTCACGCCGGCCTCGGCCAGGGCGATTGCACCCTCGCTTGTTGCCACGTTGCCGCCGATAATCTGAAGATCAGGATAAAGACGGCGTGCCTCCTTGATTCGATCCAGCACACCCTGGGAATGACCGTGGGATGAATCGATAAGAAGAACATCAATACCGGCCTCTACCAGAGCGTCTATTCTCTTTTCATTGCCGGGACCTGCACCAACTGCACCGCCGACTCTCAGTCGTCCGAGAGCATCCTTGCATGCATTCGGCTTTCTTTCTGCCTTTTCGAAATCCCTGACAGTGCTCATGCCCACCAGTCTGAATTTATCATCTACAATCAGTACCTTTTCAATCTTGTGCTTCTGCATGAGAGCCTGGATATCCTCACGGGATGCACTCTTGGTGGCGGTAACGAGACGATCCTTCGGAGTCATGGCATTACATACCAACGTGGAAGGATCTGTAATAAAACGTACATCGCGGCTTGTGATGAGACCTTCAAGTTCGCCGTTGGAATCAACCACCGGATAGCCGGCAAAGCCGTTCTGCTTTGTCATGGAAAGAACTTCAGAAACCGTGGCTGTAGGAGAAATGGTGATAGGGTTGGTAACCATGCCGCTCTCATAACGCTTTACACGTCTGACGGCTTCACTCTGCTCCTCGATGGACATGTTCTTGTGAATAAATCCGATTCCGCCCTCCTGAGCCAGAGCAATGGCAAGCTCCGGACCGGTTACCGTATCCATGGCGGCGGAAATCATGGGAATATTTAAACGGATGCTCTGAGTAAGTTTGGTGTGCAGATCAGCTGTATTAGGCAGGACTGTCGAATGAGCAGGAACAAGCAGAACGTCATCAAAGGTAAGAGCTTCTTGAGCAATTCTCAACATAGGCAATACTCACTGTAATTTTCAAAAAATATATGTGTTTATTGCGATAGTATTATATTGATATTCTTGCAATCTGTAAAGATTTGATCTGTATCACATACCTGTTTTCTTTGATTTAATGTACACTATAGGCATTTAAAATCTGTCTGTTTTCATAAATACGGTGAATAACGGCAGAATTATTGAAAAAATGCTGAAAAAGGATAAAAAATGAAAATAAAAGCAACATCACTCTGTCTGGCGACTCTGACTTTTGCTGCCGGCATCTTCTCCACGGCTTCCGCAGGCTCCCTCTCCCAGGTTTCCGCCGAGGACATATTCGAGATGTCTGACGCAGAAATCCATAAGAGAGTCGATGAAACATTTACTGTAAAGAACTTCTACGCCTATCCCGGCGCATTCTACGGCAAGGTGTTCACCAATAAGAAAACAGACAAGGATGTTGTCCATATTCTTGCAGGCTATCCGGAAAACGACTATCAGACACCGGACCTGCTGATCAAGCATGTTGTGGGACCTTTCCTGAACTGTGCCTCTCCGAAAATTCCGACAGGAGAAAAGGATGAAATGTATGAGTCTGAAACCTTCTCCGGATGCAAGGTTGAAGGTACCGAGATAAAGGGCGAGGTTTTTGTTACCGGAGGCTTCTACTCGGTTGTGATGTACGAGGACGGTGTAACTGAAACAGAAACGGAACTGGCCAGATGGTACAACAGAGATTTTCAGGACAGACTGTGCGCCCAGGACTGCATATCAATGGAGGATATAAACGAAAACAGAAACAGTCTGGCTGCGGAAAACGGCTACGTTGTATTTCCTACCTTTTCATACCCTCTTGAAAATTCATCATACGTGGCAAAGTCGTACATCAAGCCGGAACAGGGTTACCTCTACAGCTACCAGATCAACGAACCTGCAGAAAAAAGCGGTGATATAGAAAACGGCATCAAGAAATTCTGCGGTTCCGGGGTTGCTGTAAAGAAGAGCCAGACCGGCTACGAATTCAGCGGATGCGTCTCAAAGCAGAAGGAGGATCCGATAAACACTTCCGGAAATGTGGTTCTGCTTAAGGACGGCAAAAAGGACATCGTGGTTCTCAGCATGTGGTCCGACAACATGCCGGAAAACGACAGGAAGATGTTTACTGATGAAACAAAGGAAAGGGCGGCAACTCTGAATCCGCAGGACTTCGAATAATTCACCAGATACCGGAGGCTGCCGCTGCAAACAAAACAGGGCGGTCTGAAACAAAATCCCCGGAATGCATACAGTGCTCCGGGGATTATTTTTTCTCCAACTTACAGGCAGGGGACATCAGTACTGAAGGGAAACATCGCCCACATTAAAGGCCTCCAGGGCTCCCCTGCTGTTCTCTATCAGGATGCGGCCCCTGCAGTCTATCCCGTGCTCCACACCCTCAACAATCGTTTCTCCGCTGATTTTGTTCACCAGCTTTACTCTTTCTCCGCGATACAGATCCCTGCTGTTCCACTCCTGATGATACGGAGCAAAGCCCTTCCCTTCAAATTCAGTCATCA
>CADBNP010000213.1 GCA_902796095.1 uncultured Aeromonadales bacterium
ACGTATATTTATATTATAAGTAATTGTACTAAAACGTGATATACATCACAATTAGCAAAATCAACACTTTTCCTGAACAGAGCCTTTAAATATAAAAGTATCACACAGATCTCATACTTTTACTCAAATGAAATTATCAAACATTTACATCACATTTTATGACACATTAAATCAATATGACAGATCTGTTACTTTTTACCAATTAAACACAAATACCTGATAACTGAATACATTTGTGGCAGACTTCTTCTGAATGGACTCTCCGGAACTGGATAAAAGAAAAAATCAAAAAGGGATCGGTTAATCCGATCCCTTTTCAGCAAAATGCTTTTAACAAGCTTTATTCTTTTTCACTGTCAGTCATGGTATCGACTATTTTCTGAGCCTTTCTTACAGTCTTGCAGACCTCATCCAGCATAGGAAGACATGCCATAACCTTGCGCCATTTCTTCTCGGTCATTTCCGGAACTCCTGAAGAATATGTACCAGGCTTTGTAATACTGCGCATAACAGATGTGGCACCTGCGATTGTTGTACCGTCACAAATATTGATGTGACCGTTAAACACGCTGCGCCCTCCGATAATGCAGTACCTTCCGATGGTTGTGGAGCCTGCAACAACAGCAGTGCCTGCCATTGCGGAACCGGTACCGATCTTTACATTGTGTGCGATCTGACAGAGATTGTCGATAATAACATTATCCTCAATCACCGTATTGTCTATGGCTCCGCGATCAATACAGGTATTTGCACCTATTTCCACATGATTGCCGATGACAACACTGCCAAGCTGAGGGATTTTAACCCATCTGCCCCTGTCATTTGCATAACCGAAACCGTCAGAACCTATAACAGCACCGGACTGAAGAAGACAGTCTGTTCCGATCCTCACATTGTGATAAACGCTGCAGTTTGACCACAGTCTGGTGCGGGCACCGATAACTGCATTGCAGCCGATATAGCAGTTCGGACCAATCACTGCATCATCACCAATCTCGGCACCGGAATCAATAACCGCATTGGCACCGATCGATACATTGCTGCCGATTTTTACATCATCTGCCACAACAGCCGACGGATGCACTTCGTTCTTCTGTTTCGGTGTTGTATCCAGCATCTGGGCAACCAGAGCAAAACCGACATAAGGATCATTCATAACAAGAGCGGCTGTTTTGCAGTGCTCCAAATCTGAAGCCCGGATAATCACAGCACTGGCACCGGTAGTTGAAAGATCCTTCCTGTACTTTGCATCATTCAAAAAGCTGATCTCACCTTCGCCTGCACTGGCCAGATTGGCAATACGACTGATCCTGATATCAGGATCACCGTGAAGCTCAGCCTTGAGTCGCTCTGCAATTTCACCTAGGGTATAAGACATTATTAATTGCTCTTGCTAACCATCTGAATAACTTCTTTGGAAATATCAATGGAGTCGTTTGCATAAACTACAGCAGCAACACCGTTGATTACAATGTCATAACCGCGCTGCTTTGCGATCTTCTCCACAGCTGTTGCGATTTTTTCCATGATCTTGCTTTCTTCTTCAGATACGCGGCGACGCTGATCCTCCATCAGAGCCTGACCCTTGATCTGAAGCTGGGACTGAAGTTCCTGTGCCTTGCGCTGGGTGCTGATCTGCTCCTGCTCCTTCATATAGGCACCGTTCTTCTTCAGTTTTTCCACCAGAGCAACATACTGATCATTAAGCTTCTTCAGTTCAGCCTGACGGCCAGAAAACTCTGATTCCAGCTTTTTCTTAATCTGAGCTGACTGAGGGATTTCCTTCAGGATCTGAGGCAGATTAATTACAGCAACAGAAGAAGGATTGGCTGCCTGGACTACGGAACCTGCTGCAATTGCCAAACTTAAAGCAAAACCTGTCAATAACTTTTTCATATTTAAACCTCTTTAAAATTAAAATGTCTGTCCAATACTGAAAGAGAACACCTCGGTATCATCTCCTGGGCGCTCCTTGATAGGACGGGCAAAGGTGATGGCCAGCGGTCCTACAGGAGATATCCACTGAAGTGTCACACCTACGGAACTGCGGTAACGCCAAGGATCCTTCATATCGTAAATTTTATTGCAATGAGCCATACAGTGACTGTAACGACCCGGATCATATGTGGTATCGAAAACATTACCCATATCAAAGAAAACCGAAGTTCGAAGCTGATCTGAATATTCATCGCTGACAAACGGCGTCGGAACAATCAGCTCGGCGGTTACAGCCCACATGGCGTTGCCGCCTATGGAGTTTTTGGTTCCCACCTCTGACATCTCACCGCCGTAAGGGAAAGAATAAATCGCCTTAGGTCCTACGGAATTATTTTTAAAGCCTCTGAGCCACGGACCGCCGCCTGCATAGAAATTCTGGAAGAACGGAAGCACCTGACTGTAGCCTTTAACCTTGCCATAGCCGTTACCGTACCCGACCGTGCCTCTCAGATTGAAGCTGTAGTCATGCTCACGGGTCAGCGGCCAGAACTTCGATACATCGAAAGTAGCCTTGTAGTACTGTATATCCGAACCCGGTATGGCAACCTTTATCCAGAATTCCTCCTTGTCGCCGTCCATCGGGAATATTCCCTTATCCAGATTGTTTCTTGTCCAGTCAAAGCTTAATGCAAATGTATTAATTCTGAGACGGTTCTCATTATCTGTATAAGGTTCGTATATATTCCAGAATTTCTGGATCTGGGCATAGGACTGGACCTGGGAAATGGTACTGCGCTCAGCATTGAAACCATACTCAAGGAAGTTCAGTTCATTAACCGGATAACCGGCTCTGAGTTCGGCACCGATGGTACGGTTCTCATAATTGATCAGATCATCCTCGCCTGCACGGTAATCATCATAATAGAGTTTTCCGGTGAGGCTGATGCCGTCTAGAGTAAAATACGGATCTCTGAGAGACACTGCATATTTACGATGGGACTTGGACCAGTTCCACTCGATTTCACCACGCAGACCGTACCCGAGCATGTTATCCTGAGCCAGTTTCGCACCGAAAGCAATGCCTGAAACCGTACCGTAACTGACAGTTCCTGAAATAGAATTAACCTGACGCTCTTTTACTTTGACATCAAGATCCACCATATCATCCATACCGGGAATCTTTGCCGTTTCGATATCAACCTTTTCAAAAAAGCCGAGTCTTCCGAGTCGCTTCTTGGACTGCTCCACCTTTTCGTTTGACAGCCAGGATCCCTCAAACTGCCGGAGTTCACGACGGACGACAACATCCTTCGTAACCTTGTTTCCGGATATTCTGATTTCATTCACCGACACACGGGGACCGGGAGTCACAAACATATTAAGAGTGACTTCCTTCTTTTCATCATCAATTTTAGGATAGGTAACAACCTGGGCATCTGAGTATCCGAACTTACCAACAAAATTGGAAATCATCTGCTCATTGTTTGTGGTCGTCTGCTTTGAATAAATATCACCCGGAAGGATCGTGACCAGATTTCTGATCTCATCGTCACGCTTGATCAGATCTCCTGAAACCTTTACTTCCTTTACCCTGTACTGCTCACCCTCATGAATATTCAGTGTGACATAGACACCCTTCTTATCCGGTGTAATTGATACGTCGGTATTCTTAATTTCAAAACGTATATATCCGCGGTTGAGATAAAAGGATTTCAGTTTTTCAAGATCTCCCTCCAGCTTGGTCTTGCTGTACTTGTCGGAAGAAAAGAAATCCCACCACGGAGAATCATCATCCAGATCGAGAATTGAAAGCAGCTTCTTCTCGGTGAACACGCTGTTGCCGATAATGTTGAGCTGCTTGATGCGGGATGACTTGCCTTCGGCAAACTGAATGCGGAGCTTCACACGGTTACGGGGAAGATCTGTCACAAGAACCTTGACAACAGCCTGGTACTTTCCGTTGGTATGGTAATAATCGGTAAGACCCATTTCAACTTCTGTAAGCTTTGCCCTGTTCAGAGGCTCGCCTACACGGATCCCGAGATCATTGATGATAGGCTCTATCTTGTCTTCTTTGATATCATCATTTCCGGCATATTCGATGCTTGATATGGTCGGACGTTCCTTGACTCTGATGGCAAGAACTCCGTCACTGCTCAGCTGAGCATCAACATCATCGAAATTTCCGGTAGCGTACAGTTTTCTTATAACCTCGGCTATCGCCTTGTCATCAGCCCTGTCTCCCACCCCTACAGGAATATTGAGCAGAATAGCACCGAGGGAAACTCTCTGAAGTCCTTCAAGTTTTATATCCTTAATCTCGGCAGCCACTGCAGACATTCCCATCAGCAGAGTGAGCAGCCCGATACCAAATTTTTTCATAAATTTCACCTGCGACCGTATTTTATGCGGCATTGCGACGCCAAAAAAGTCGAACTAAAATATCTCAATCAAACAAAAAAATATCCGGCGGATTCCGGTTAGAATCCGTCAAAAACAATATCATTGTAAACAGCAAGTGTCATTATTAATAATAACACAAATATGCCAAAATACATGAGTCCCTGCATTACTTTATCCGGCAGCTGGCGTCCGGTTACAGCCTCAACGGTATAGAACATGATATGACCGCCGTCCAGCACCGGAAGCGGAAGGAGATTCATTATACCGAGGTTGATGCTGATAAGAGCCATGAACCCGATAAAATACTCAATTCCGATGGATGCCGTAAATCCGGCAGATTTGGCTATTGCTATCGGACCGCTGATATTCTCCATGGGAATAGATCCGCTGAACAGTTTTCCTATGGTTACCACTGTCATCCTGCATACTGACACCATCTTATCAACAGATTTAAAAACAGCTTCGCCAAAACCGTACTTCCGGATAAATCGTGTCCCGTCCTCAAGCGGCTCCACCTGAACCTGAACACCTATCTGTCCCTTGTTACCCTCCGGAGTTTCAATCCTGCCGAGAGTAATCTCAAACTTCTTTTTCTCTGCAGGATATTCGCTGAAATCGATGCCTCCGTCCTTTATTTTCTTTCCTTCAGGCAGAACAGGTCTGAGAACTTCAACAGTTACGTTTTTACCAGGTCTTGCTGCCACATAGGAGGAGAAATCAAACCAGGTTTCCACTCTGAGATCGTCAATTACTTCCACCTCGTCACCTTCCTGAAGTCCTGCCTTCTCGGCTGGAGAATCCTTCAGAACAGACGCAATGCGACGGGTCAGATTATAAAACTTCGGGGAAAAACCCAGAGGCTGAAAAATATTTCCGCCCTGATCGCGGTGAATGCTCCAGCTGCCGAGATCCAGTCGTTTTTCAGATACACTGCCGCCTGTGCTTCTGACAGTGAGGGTGACGGAATCGTCACCTATATGCTGGATCAGCTCATAGATGGCATCCTCCCAGTCAATCACACTTTTGCCGTCAACCTTCAGGATCAGATCGTCATTGCGAAGACCGGCCTGCCATACGGGAGATTCAGAAGTAATACCGGTAACATAAGGCTTTACTGCAGCAACGCCGATGATAAACATGGCGTAGTACAGGAAAAAGGCAAGAATTATATTGAACAGAGGTCCGGCCGCCACAATAGCAAGCCTCTTCCAGACATTCTGTGCGGTAAACTCATGAGTTTCCTCTCCTTCCGGAACCACACCTTCTCTGCGATCCAGCATTTTGACATAACCGCCGAGAGGAATGAGGGACAGGGCATATTCACAGCCGTCACGCCCTTTGTGAGAAAAAATTACCTTTCCAAAACCCAGAGAGAATCTTAAGACTTTGACTCCGCACAGTCTTGCAACAATAAAATGACCGAACTCGTGGAAACCCACAAGCACAACAATAGCTATCAGAAAAAATATGCAGTTTCTGAAAAAATCCATTATTCAATAATCCTATAAAAGAGCTGAAGCTGTTTCCCTGGCTCTTCTGTCAAGTTCAAGAACTGACTCCACATCAACTATTGTGTCTGCACTGTGACGTTCCACCGTTCTGCTGCAGATTTCATAAATGCGGGGATAGGAAACCTCATGATTCAGAAAGGCGGCAACCGCAACCTCATTTGCTGCATTGAGCGCCGTAGTTGCAGCCTGCCCCGCCCAGCACGAATCAATTGCAAGTTTTAGACACGGATAGCGGCTGTAATCGGGTTCAAAGAATGAGAGACCGGACAGAGCGAAGAAATCAAGCGATCCGACGCCTGAATCTATTCTGTCAGGATATGCCATTACCCTGGCAATAGGTGTGCGCATATCAGGATTGCCCATCTGGGCGATGACAGATCCGTCACGGTACTGCACCATTGAGTGAATTACCGACTGAGGATGGATCACCACCTGGATGTCATCGTTGTTAAGGTTAAAAAGCCATTTTGCTTCAATGAACTCAAAGCCCTTGTTCATCATGGTGGATGAATCAACAGAAATCTTGCTGCCCATATTCCAGGTCGGGTGAGCTACCGCCTCCTCCGGGGTGACCGACGCAAGGCGATCCAGAGGAAGCTGACGGAACGGTCCGCCTGACCCGGTAAGAAGAATACGTGAAACTCCGGCATCCCTCATACTGCAGAAACCAAGTCGGAGCTGTTCAGTCTCGGGCAGCGACTGAAAAATTGCATTATGTTCACTGTCCACCGGAAGAATACGGGATCCGCTTTCCTTAAGTGCCATAATAAACAGGTGTCCGGTCATGACCAGAGATTCCTTGTTGGCAAGGTACAACTTCTTTCCTGCCCTGACCGCGGCGAGAGCAGGAATCAGGCCGGCAGCACCAACGATCGCCGCCATTACGGAATCACAGGATTCGTGAGAGGCGATAAATGAGAGCTGATCATAACCGCTCAGGATCTTTGTGACAGAATTACTGCCTGCAAGAAGATCCTTCAGTCTGGAGGATGCTGATTCATCACTTAGAACGGCAAAATCAGGCTTAAACTCCATTACGTCGGCAAACATCTGTTCAACATTACTGCCTGCACCGAGGGCAAACACTCTGAAACGATCTGAATTTCTCCGCACCACATCAAGAGTGCTTCTGCCTATTGAGCCGGTTGAGCCAAGAACAGTTATATTTTCCATGACTATGCCATCCTCGAAAAAAGATACATGATCAGAGAATAAACCGGAAGGGCGGCCGTAAGACTGTCCACCCTGTCCAGAACTCCGCCGTGTCCGGGAAGAAGATTGCTTGAATCCTTGATTCCGGCAGCCCTCTTGAACATGCTCTCCGCCAGGTCACCGAGAACAGAAGCGGACACAGCCATGACAACCGCAACAGCAAGAGACAGCGGAGCATAATGGTCCATCATGAACGTGGCACCAAAGGCAACAGCAAGTGCAAGAAGCACACCGCCTGCCAGTCCTTCTATCGTCTTGTTCGGACTGACAGCCGGACTCATATGGTGTTTGCCGAAGGCCTTTCCAGTGAAATAGGCACCGCTGTCTGCACACCATACCAGAAGCATGACAAAAAACAGATTGGCAGAACCGCTTTCAAAAGGAAGGATCCCGGCAGGTGACATCTCATGAAGAAAAAGGAGTGACCAGAAAAACGGAAGCAGAACAGCTATACCAAAAATGAAATTCAGCAGGGATGATTTCACCAGAGCAATATCTGACGGGTATTTGATTACCAGAAAGGATGCAAGAAACCACCATGCGACACCCATTCCGAGAAATCCGACCGATACAGGCGAAGTTCCGACTTCCGACGGGAAGGAGGATGCAAACGGATTGAGCAGAAAACAGCTTACAGCAATCAGGAGCATTATCGGAGCAACATAGACTACCGGTCTTGAAGGAAAAACAAATTTACCCCACTCCCATGCGCCAAGTCCGAGAAGAAAAACAGATCCTGCCGCAAACAGAGGGGAATTGAAGGCAAACATCCAGAGCAGAGCCAGAGGAATAAGCCAGAGAGCTGTTAAAATACGTTGTTTCATTTGAGTACCATTTAAGGAGAAGTTTTAGATGATCGTATCTGATCTCCGGTACAGCCGAAACGGCGCTCCCGGGTGGAAAACCACTTTAAAGCCTTAAGATACTCTTCATCAGAAAAATCAGGCCAGAGAACATCTGTTACGTAAAGTTCGGCATAGGCCAGCTGCCAGATGAGAAAATTACTGATCCTCATTTCACCACCTGTACGGATCATAAGATCAACATCCTCTCCCGCCGTTGAAAGATAACTTGAAAAAAGTTCCTCTGAAAGATCTTCAGAGCTGATGGACCGCTCTTCAATAATTCGCCTGCAGGCATTGATAATATCCCACCTTCCGCCATAGTTGGCGGCAATATTCAGCAGAAGTGAGCCGTTTGCTGAGGTTTCTTCCTCCGCCCTTCTGATTTTTTCCTGAAGTTCCGCAGAAAATCTGGACAGTTCACCGATAAACCTGATCTTTACACCTCTGTTCTTCAGTTCAGGAATTTCAGAATCAAGGAATCTGCCAAACAGAGACATCAGATAATCAATTTCATCCTTCGGTCTGCGCCAGTTTTCTGATGAAAAAGCAAAGAGAGTGAGAATCTGAACACCATTCTGCAGAGAGACTCTCACAGCACTCCGCACTGCTGATGTGGCGTTACTGTGACCAAAGATCCTCATCTTTCCACGCCTTTCAGCCCAGCGCCCGTTGCCATCCATGATAATAGCGACATGCCGCGGCATAACCGGATTATCGATCTGATCTGATGTTTTAACCATGTGCAGCAATCAACCCTCATGTTCCCGCGAAGTCATTTAGAAAATTCCAATTGGCTGTAAAAACACTTACAAACGATAAATCCAATCAGTTCATACTTAAGAGTATTGTATATACAGCATATGTACTGAATTTACTACTGATTATTTTGATACCTGGACTGATTCATAGTCCTCATAAAAAAACAGAATAAAGGAACAGGAATTTCGATATCAGTCCGTTAACTTCAAAACTTTTTATCAAATTATCAGCATAAAAAATCCTCATCTCAGAAATCCCAAAATGAGGATCAACTGTCACGCAAAGAAAAAGATCAGATCTCCATCAGTTCCTTTTCTTTAGCGGAAAGTATATCTTCTATTTTCTTGATATAAGAGTCAGTAAGCTTCTGAATATCATCCTGTGCACGCTTCTCTTCATCCTCGGAGATATCCTTGGATTTAACAAGAGCCTTCAGATCGTTATTGGAATCACGACGAGCATTTCTTACAGAAACACGCTCCTTCTCAGCCTCGGCACGAACTATTTTGATAAGTTCCTTGCGTCTTTCCTCTGTAAGAGGTGGCAGAGGTATTCTGATATTGTTACCGGCAGTCTGCGGATTCAGACCGAGTCCGGAGTCCATAATAGCCTTTTCAACAGCTTTGATTGCAGAATTGTCATAGACGGTGACGGCAAGAGTTCTTGCATCCTCGGCAACAATATTGCCAATTTGCTTCAGAGGGGTTGAAGAACCGTAGTAATCTACCATTATGCCATCAAGAAGAGCTGGCTGTGCACGACCTGTACGAATACGAGAAAGCTGGTTTTTAAAAGCTTCCACAGCTTTTTCCATACCTGCCTTTGCCGAATCCTTAACATCATTAATCATTGGATATCCTCAATATAAAGTTTAAACTCATGGCATTTTACCACAAGTGAAACAAAGCTGATACAAAGGAAAAGAATGATCGTTGCTTCCCGTTGAACAACCGGTATCATCAGTGTCCCAACTGGCTGACCGGCTTCCGCCGGTACTTTCATTTCGTACAACTTATGACTTAACTCTTTGGTCAGTTTAACGCCATTTCTGGCGTGCCTGCCATAACCTCGTGAACACTTAGATAACTGCAGAGAGACATCATGAAACAGACAAACTGTTCCTGATTGAACGGTATGTCATGATAAATGTTATGCACAAGAACCTGAGGATAGGATTCAGCATCGTCTATACGATTAACCGTTTATCCATGCTGAAAACGGGATCATTTGAAAACCTCAATGATATCCAGCTCACCGAAGCAACACATAATTACATATTTATGCAGTTCACTCACAGTTCTCAGCTTGTCATCAAGCTCAGCATATTTTAAAACCTGAGCCC
>CADBNP010000214.1 GCA_902796095.1 uncultured Aeromonadales bacterium
GATGATGTTACCCATACTGTGAAGATAGGCAGTAATGATGACATTATCTATGTGGACGGTCAGAAGACTCAGACTGCAGCTGCAGGGCAGACACCAGGAACTGCAAATACCAGGGTTGAAAACTCAAGAACAACAGCAGCTCAGGTTGAGTCGGGACGTGCATCACAGCAGTCTCAGACAGGACCGTCTGCAGCATCTTCGTCTTCAAAGACCGGAAATTCTTCAAAGCCGGCCGCGGAACCTGATACAAAGGCAAAACCTGTTGCCGGCTCCTCAAAACCTTCTGCATCAAAGCAGGAGAATTCCGCTGCTGCAGCAACCCGGAAACAGGACAGCAGGGCCGGTACAGCCAAAAACGATACCACGAAAGGAACTGAGCAGAATAAGGTCAATTTTTATATGCAGTGCGGAGCCTTTAAGTCCATGGATCAGGCGAACAGACTCAGGGGATCTATTCAGTCCAGCGGTTACCCAAGTACTGTAAGCAAGGCTGTTGTTAATTCTGTAACATGGTACCGGGTAATTGTGGGACCGTATGCAACGAAGGGCATGGCTGAAGATGTTACGAGGAAACTGAAAAAAGTAGTAAACAACTGTAATATCTACAAGCACTGAAACTTTTTTACATGACAACTGAAAAGCCGCGGGGATTGTTCCCCGCGGCTTTCTGATTTAATTCATGATAACTGATGAATTCTGAAACCGAATTTTCAGAATAGTCCCATTTTCTTTACCACGCTGCGCAGAGCATCCTTCCAGCTGCGGTATTCCTCCTTGATCCTGGTGTTTTCGCTTCTGAGCTTCTGGATCTCTCTTTCAAGAAGACTCTTGTTTTCTGTTTCGAATTTAAGATTTGAAATCTGCAGTTTATATTCACCGATTTCCTTGTTCTTGTTCTCCAGCTCTGTGTTGATAACTGCCAGCTGTCCTTCAAGCTCCGCAATTTTCTGATGCAGGGCGTCAATATTCTTTTTTTCCTCGCCGAAGTGCTCTATTTCAGCATTGGCTTTTTCCAGCTCCTCGTTAAGAGCCGTGATCCTGCTGTTGGCTTCATCTCTCAGATCGTGATATTTCTGGCGGGCTGCCACTCTGAGATTTTCAAATCTCTCGCCTGTTCTGTTGATTGCGTCCTCAATAATCGCTGATATATCTTCAATTGTAGTCATGGTAGTTCCTGTTGCTCTGTTCAGTCGCTGTCATACTGTGACTGGTGTGCTGAATCGGTAATTGTACGGATATCATTATTACTTTTACTTAATTTTATGGAGCCTGCTTTTTCTGCTTTGACTGTGCAGAGCTTTCTGTGCATTTTATCTCCGGCAGACGTTCACTGCGCCTGAAACCGGAGAATCATGTCATAAACATCAGATCTGTCATTCTGTGATCGAGAGGATCCGGAATGAACAATCCTTATGAAATCTGTTTCTGAACTTGATTGCAGGACAGATCATAAAAAAAAAATGTCTCTGACAGAAACGTCTTCTGCATACCGTATACGTAAAGAGCCGGCAAAGCAGCATCTCTCCTGTAAGAATTATAACCTATGAGGAAATGAAAACATATCTGTAAAAGTATGTTTGCCGGTGATGTTGTCTCGGAAGTATTTATCTGCTGTATCTCCTGACAAAATATCAGTTCGGTCTGAAGTGCATTTTGTTCGTGGTTTTCCGTTATGCGGGTAAAAAGGTACAGTTTAAACAGGAGTTTTGATATCATCAAAACAGAATGGGTTTAAGTCTTTGACAAAAAAAACGGGAGGGACTGGTGTATCATGGTCAATCTTAAAAGAATTCCGGATGCCATCAGTAATTTTTCCATGATGATTGATGAGGATTACGTTTATCTTGATAAGACTGAGTTTCTTGAAAGGTACGAGAATTTCGAATCGTCTGTATCAATGCTGCTTAGACCGCGTCGCTTTGGCAAGACCATGTTTACAGAAATAATGCGTTACTATTATGATGTAGCATTAAAAACGACCGGTGACAGACTGTTTCATAATACCTATATCGGAAGTCATCCCACACCACTTAAAAATTCATTCTACGTTCTCAGATTTTCCTTCTCCGGTGTTGAAGTCTTCGGAACGGACGACTACATTGCCGGTTCGTTCAAGAGTGCTGTCGTTAATGGAATAGCCGATTTTCTTGGAAGATATCCTGAGTTCATATCAGCCGTAACATCGCAGTTCATGAGTGATTATTCAGAAGGTGATGTCATAGATATTATCCGCTATTACAATTCTTCTGATTTCCCTACACCAGCAGGAGTGATCTCAAATTTTATTCAGATGATTAGCCATGTAAGAGAATTTGAGCATCGGATCATGGTGATCATAGATGAATATGACAATTTTACAAACGATTTGCTGACTGATGATGCTTTGAGGTTCAGTTCGATAGCCCGAAAGGACGGATTTATCGGACGGTTTTATTCTGTTCTTCGCAGTTACAATGAATCATCCGGTCCTGTGAATCGCATATTTATAACGGGAGTCCTTCCTGTGACCATGGATACAGCCGTGTCAGGCTTTGTTTCAGCCAAGCTTTCATTTGAGCCGCTGTTTAATGAAACAACCGGGTTTACTGACGAGAATGTGGAAACTCTGCTGAAGCAGACAGTTGATTTCACGAAGTGCAGGTTCAGCATAAGCGAACTTAAAAATGTGATGAAGGAACGATATGACGGTTACCGCTTTGCATCCAGAGGTAACAGCTCCGTATATAATTCAACTCTTTGTCTGAATTTTGTAAAGGAACTCAGAACCGATTATGAGCAGATCCCTCAGTTTGCTCTTAATTCAGGTTCTGATATTGATTACAGAAAACTGAAACTTTATCTCGAGCTGATGAATGAACAGGATCGGAAAAGCGTTATCGAGGATATTATCCTGGGTAAACCGATAAAGGCCGGTATCGGCGGTTCGGTAAATTATTCTCTTACAGCGAAAATTGATCGCAATCAGGGTTTGACAATTTTATATCACCTTGGCTTTCTTACTCTGATGACAAAGGAAGAGGTGAAGACATATTACATGGAGGAGTATTACCGGAGCGGTACATACCTGAAGGTTCCGAACACTTATTTTACTGCAATATTTGATCGATACCTTTTTGTAAGCAGACAGCTGCCGTGGGCTGATATCGAAAATGCTGATCATCTGGAATCTATTGCCTATCATAATGATGTAAAGTCACTGTACAGTCTGCTGGAAACAGTTTCCCAGGCTTTTGTTCATACGGATAACAGTCTCATGGCTGAATATCAGCTGGTAATGGCCCTGTATGTTGCGTTATCTATGAATACTGCCGGTGCTTTCAAACTAAGAAAGGAATACTACATCAGACATAACGGAAAAATTACTTTTGCCGACAATCGTACAACTGATGCCAGCATTGAAAATGGTAACAGTGGTGATTCTCCCGATTATAAAGGAGTCATCGGGCGGGAACAGGGAACTGATATGATGAGAATAATCAGTCTGAAAAGGGGTCGAGCAGATCTGGTCGCTCTTAACCAGAAGAATGGACCAAGTTATATTTTTGAGTTCAAGTATGAAAAGGATCGAAATGCCAGTGAGAGTACTAAACTGAAAAAACGCGCTGAACTTCTGGAGCAGGCGAAGAAACAGCTTGATTTTTATGTGACTGATGATGAACTGAAGCAGATCAGGGATCTGCACAGATATGTCATCATGTACACCTTTGGCGAATTCATGATTAGCGAGGTTTGATCATACCGTTGTGGCTTTTTGTACTGCCGTCGCTGTAGTGAGTGGTGCAGCTGTAGGAGCCGTCAGAGTGGAAGTTCACCGTGCCGTGATAGCTGCGGGAGTGTCCGTTTGAGTAGTGGGTGGTGCCGGAGTAGGAATGCGAGTGTCCGGAGTTGCGGCCGGTTGAATGACCGTGAGAGCTGTAGCCGCGACCAGAGTAGGAAAAAGATCTTGCCATTGTTTTTAATCTCCTGATGTTTTCTAAAAAGTGATCTTATGTTTTGTCTGCCTGACTTA
>CADBNP010000215.1 GCA_902796095.1 uncultured Aeromonadales bacterium
TCTTCAGGAAATACGATGCGGTAGCAGTATGGATCCAGCAGAACTTTTGTCGGATCCCAGCATTTATTGATATCAGCATTTATTACTTCCGTAATTCTCCATCCGTACAGCTGACCGTCTCCAATTCCGTTTACAAAGACATGGAAGTAGTATCCTGATTTGTGTCTGTGATCAAGTTTGATTATATCCGGAGACAGATCTTTTGGATCCTTGAAAAGAAGCAGTTCTATTCTTTTGGCGTTTTTGCAGTAAATGGCGAAGTTCACACCGCCGTTTTCGATTGTTGCTCCCAGGAAGCGGCAGTGCCCCAGGGATGTATTGTATCTCTCTGCCATGAATTACCTCTTTTCAATGTGTAACAGCAAAAATTATATGCCGACAATTCAACATGCTATTCAGATTTTCCGTGATCTTTCTTGACTAGTAAAAAACAAATCCTCCGGGATGAAATGAATATCACAATTGTTTTTTCGTAAATATGATGCGTATCCAAACTTAATCGCCTGAAGAGTTCAACAATCAATTCTGAATGGGCTGGGATAGAAATTATAGATCAGTCACATCGGCGGACTATGGTAATGGCAGGAGCAGATACTGCATGCTAGAATTGAGAAAATTTAACGTTATATGGCGGATTTATGAGTTTTAATATTGCACGAAACGGTAAAAAGAGAGTTGTTATAATCGGCGGCGGATTCGGCGGTCTGACCCTGGCTCACAATCTGAAAAAATCAAATTTTCAGGTTGTTCTTATAGATCGAAATAATTATAACCAGTTTCCGCCCCTCATCTATCAGATTGCGACAGCAGGTCTTAATCCGAGTTCCATAGCTTTTCCTTTCAGAAAGCTGTTTGAGGACAGAGAGGATTATTATTTCCGCATGACGGAGCTGCGTGCGGTTTATGCGTCAGAGAATTATATACAGACGTCCATTGGTAAAATTGATTACGATTATCTGGTCCTTGCCAACGGTTCAACAACTAATTTTTACGGAAATGAACAGATTAAATCTGTAGCCGCTCCAATGAAGACAGTTTCTCAGGCCATGGCTCTGCGTAATGCTCTTCTTATAAATTTTGAGCGTTCCATAACGTGTTCTACAGAGCATGAAAGACAGGAACTGCTTAATGTTGTAATTGTTGGTGGTGGTCCGTCGGGTGTTGAAATAGCCGGAGCTCTGGCAGAAATGAAGCGCTATATTCTTCCAAAGGATTATCCTGATATGAATACATCAAAGGTTCATATTTTTCTGGTTGAGGGATCTGACAGACTGCTCTCCGGAATGTCAGAGAAGGCTTCTGCAAAAGCTCTTAAGTTTCTTGAGAAAATGAATGTTACCGTTAAACTTAAAACGCTGGTCAAGACCTATGAGGATAATAACGTGGTAATGAGTGATGATACCCGTATTCCGACACGAAATCTGATTTGGGTAGGCGGTGTTACAGGCAGAAAAGTCTACGGACTGGGAGATGAGTGTTTCGGTCGGGGAAGAAGAATCTTAGTAGATGAGTACAATAAGGTTAAGGGGAGCTTTAATATCTATGCAATAGGTGATATAGCTCTTATGGATGGCGGTGATCCTGATTATCCTGATGGTCATCCTCAGATGGCTCAGCCAGCCATCCAGCAGGGGGCACAACTTGCGAGAAATCTTAGGGCTCTTGAAGCTGAACTGCCTCTGACACCGTTCAGATACAGGGATCTGGGATCAATGGCTACCATAGGAAAGAACAAAGCTGTGGCTGATATTCACGGATTTCATTTCGCGGGATTTTTCGCCTGGTTCCTGTGGATGGGCGTTCATCTTATGTCTATACTGGGAGTCAGAAACAAGTTTTTTGTTCTTCTTGACTGGATCTGGAATTATTTTACTTACGACCGATCTAACCGCATGATCCTGAAATCGGCACAGAGTCGAGCCATGAGGGATATGGAGCAGAGAATGAAGGAACAGCACTGGGGGGATATAAATCCCGATGAGAGAAAGTAGCATATCTTCAGGCAGATGTCTGATTTTTGCTCCGGTACTGGTATAAGTTCCAAACTGCGGATCCTTTGGGTCCGCTTTTCTATGTTTCATTCACCGGAAAAAACAAAGGAGCCGCATCCTTGCAACTCCTGTGATTATTATATCTTATCCCTCAACCATACTGGTCTTTCTCTTCCCTGAGAATTTGACATCCTTGTCAACATTGCATCCTGCAACTACCTATTATTTTATTACAAAATTTTATCTGTGCAATGTGTTAAAACTGTGTAATCAGATTTGCAGGTCTTAAGAATCTTAATAAATTTTCTTATAAAACAATGAGTTATAAATAATGATATACTCTGTTTCCTACAAAAAATAGTATAACCGTCTCACGAACGTATGGCAAATATCCTACAAGGTTTATGGCGGTTAACCGGACTTTTCAGTGTTGTGACAGTCGTTTTTTTTTTTGAGATCTCAAATTAAACATGATGATCCGGGGTGCCGGGGATAAAATCCTGGATGACAGAGATAATGTCTGGTTTTTAACACGCCGTGAGCATTTGAGTGAATACGAAAGTTCTATCTGATTGTGCCGTAAAACCAAGTCCTTCAGGGCGAGGATATAAGGCATAAAATCAAGTATAATCTTTCCTGCTAACAGAGATAGACTTTGGTTTCTCAATGACGGCAAGTCATGCCAGGGCATAACTGTAGAGTTTGTGAAGTGAACAGTATTGTCCGTTGCAACAGAAACACATCGGGGGCAGTCTGAACTTGCTGCGGGAACTCGGAGGAATCCCCTGCCTGAAGGCAGGGGGGATGTAAGAGCAGGAACCTGGTTATCCTGCTTAAGATAATTTCCCCAATTAGTGTCTCTTATGATGTGAATCATTGTGATGGGAACCGCCGTGGTGCGAATCATGATGTGAATCATTGTGATGGGAACCGCCATGATGTGAATCATGATGCGAATCATGGTGTGAATCATGATGCGAATCGTGATGAGGTGGAGGAGGCGGTTCGTGATGATGATGGTGATGATCGTCGTAGTCATCAACTACAACGCATCCGGATAATGATAATGCAGCTCCAAACAAAGCGGTCAGCAAGAGATGAGAAAATTTCATCTTAACTCCTTGAAAAAATAAAAATATCTGGCAGTCACTGCAAATGACATGCATCCGTCTTTTAGAGATCCGAAAACCGGAATAAGTTCCTTTGTACCTGCTGAAATTTTCAGCTGTAACCAATCTGATGAACCTGAAAACTTCACTCCTGGATTTTGTCCAGCTCATCTATTTGTTTTCTCAGCTGGTTGGAGAGAACTGGAAAACGTCTGAAGCTTTTAGGATCTGCACTGTCTGATTCAATGTGAAATCCTACAGCAAATCTTTCACGTTTCCACTGATTCCTGCAGTACAGTTTGTAGTATTTTTTCAGTGCATTTATCAGATATGGGGTATCATACATTTTTCCGTAAATTCCACTTTTAAGATATGTAAGCACATCCTTAGGCCACAGGTTACGGGTCTGGGTAAGTTTTCTTATTTCATCCATTAACGGATACGGCATCAGATCCGATTCGTCTGTCTGTTCAACAGGTCTTAATTCAGCTGTCGGGGCCTGCTCCACAATCAGCCTAACAGCCGGAATTCTCAGAATCTCTGAGTTCGTACCGGTTGCAACTTCCAGTCCCCTTTCCATGATGTACCGGTTAATTTTCAAAATTCTTGATTTGCTGATCCCCGCTATCGGAGAAATGACTCCCGATGTGTCACCATCCATGGTGCAGTATCCTACAGAAGCTTCCGACAGGTTTGATGTGGCTATAAGCAGCTTGTTGAATTTATTTGCCAGCATCCATATGCCCGGTGATCTTACCCGGGCCTGAATATTCTGAAGCGTGGTATCATCCTTTTCCCAGGACAGTTTTTCATTTTCCGGAAGCAGATTGTTTACCAGTCTTTCGTATTCGTTTACCAGACTGGTGATTTTCCATTCATAATGCCTTGCTCCGATGTCAGAGGCCAGCGATTCCGCCGCATTTCTTGTGGTTTCGCTGCTGTGTTCAGAACCCTGATAGAGAGTAATCAGAACCTGAGGCATTACCTCCTTTTTTACATATTCAGCTACCGACAAATTTTCGTTCTGAGATTTGATCTTTATGCCGCAGGATTCAATCTGGGAGACAAAATCATGGATGCCAAGAGATGATGCCGCCTGAACCATTGCGTAATATACCATCATTGCACAGAGGGCAGAGTCGGCACCTCCGGAGAGACTGAGAGCAAAACCTCCGGTATGAGTCTTGCGCATAAAATCCCATAATCCCAGGGATACAGCCTGGCAAGCAGTAAGCTCTTCATCCTCATTCTTCAGATTAGCAGGTTCTGTGAGTACCTGCTTCTCTGAAACCGCGTTTCCGATATTATCTATTGCAACAAAGGAACTGTTCCACGGATGGCATACATTTTCGGAGGAGATAAGCCTGTTATTCCTGTTCTGCTCCAGATCAACTGTAACAGTGTGGACATTCCAGGTTTTAAATCCAAGTCTTTCGGACTGGTAGATGATTTCACCGCCGCTGGCAATTATTGAGTCACCGTCAAAAATAACTCTTCCGGATTCGTTGCCTACAATATTGGTGTAGGCATAGACGCAGCAGAAGGCCCGGGAACCGTCCTGTATAAAATTTCGTCTCACAGCCTGTTTGCCTATGGCAAAATGAGATGCTGAAGGGTTGAGGATAATATCTACGCCTCTGGCATAGAGTCCGGTTCCGGGACGGTGGGCCACCCA
>CADBNP010000216.1 GCA_902796095.1 uncultured Aeromonadales bacterium
GCCTGGAATTAGATGAAAATTTATTTACTGTTCCGCCAGACCTGAATACAGAAGATCTGTCTGATATGATAACTGATCTTAATATGAAAATTTCTGATTATTCAAGTAGCATTGCAGATCTGCTGGGAGAGATGGGAGATAAAATTGATGAAATAATAGACCGGTTGTCAGAACAGAAATAGCATGTATCTTTGTTATTTTCTTATATTTATGATACAGAAATATAAGTAAATATTATTACAATGTGTACAGTTTTATAACAAAAAAAGATGCTGAACAGAAGTGAAGATTCTCTGTTTTTATTTTTCTCTGTCTTGATTTAATACCTTGCTGATACGATAATGAATTCAGCTTTTTGTCTGTCTGAGTAAAGGTTTCAGACGCTTTTCAATGTAATTTTTCTAAGCTGCAGGCGTTTAGATCGTCAGTCCGATTTGAACGACAATCGCCGCTTTGATTCCAACTTTTTAACCGGTGCTTTTTAAATGAAAGATAAAACTATAGAAATACACGGAGGCTACGAAACAGCCGAAAAATCCACCCATGCAGTGGTGCCTCCTATTTACCAGACTGTAGCCTACGAGTTCGATGACGCCCAGTATGCCGCAGACCTGTTTAACCTTGTTAAGCCAGGAAATATCTACACCAGACTTATGAATCCGACTGCGGACATTCTTGAAAAGAGAATGGCCATGCTGGAGGGCGGTGTGGCAGCCGTGGTTACAGCTTCCGGTCAGGCCGCCATTGAATATGCTCTGCTCAATCTTGCCCGTGCAGGCCAGAATATAGTTTCTGTTCCTCAGCTTTACGGCGGCACCTTTACGCTTATTTCCTGCATGTTTCCTGATATGGGAATTGAGGGCAGACTTGCAGCGTCCGACAGTCCGGAGGACATAGAAAAGCTTATTGATGAAAATACCAGAGCTGTATACTGCGAAACTATCGGCAATCCGGCAGGAAATATTGTAGATCTCGAGTCTCTTGCCGCAGTTGCACACAGGCACGGCGTGCCTCTTGTGGTGGACAACACAGTGGCGTCTCCTGCTATCTGCAAGCCGATATCACACGGTGCCGATATAGTTGTTCATTCACTGACAAAGTTCTGCGGAGGTCACGGCAATACCATGGGTGGCGTTGTGGTTGACAGCGGTAATTTTGACTGGAATGCCTACGGGGACAAGTTCAGCCAGCTTACAAGACCGGAAAAGTCATATCACGGAGTTGTTTATACCGAGTCATTTGGCAGGGCTGCATATGCTGCCAGAATAAGAACAGTTGCCATGCGGAATACCGGTGCTGTTCTTTCTCCTCTCAGCTGTTTTCTGATCCTTGTAGGTCTTGAGACTCTCAGCCTGAGAATGAAGCAGCATGTTTCGAATACCTTTGCCATTGCTGATTTCCTCAAAAATCATCCAAAGGTTGCCTGGGTTAACTGTGCCAAATTTGAAGATAATAAATATCACAAGCTGGCTCAGAAATACACCAAGGGATCTCAGAGCGGTATGCTTACCTTCGGACTGAAGGGCGGTATTGAGGACGGTGTTAAATTTTATGATGCTCTGAAGCTTTTCAAGAGAGTTGTAAATATCGGTGACAGTCGTTCATGTGCCTGTCATCCGGCCAGTACAACCCACCGCCAGCTTAACGAGGAACAGCTTAAGGCTGCAGGTATAGGTCCGGAACTTATCCGTCTGACAGTCGGCATCGAGGATCCGGAGGATCTGATAGCAGATCTTGCCCAGGCACTGGAGCAGATCAGGTAGTTGTCAGTCTCTGATATCTCTGGTTTTATGATCCGTCTTGGTATCCTGCAGCAGAAAACTGCAGGATACCCATTTGAGGAAAAGTCCAACTCAATACTTTTTCTGAACAGGTTTTGTTTAATGCTTTTCTTGCGTTGACGGAGTCTTCTTTATGCATGTTTTTACAGGCATAAGTGCTGCTGCAGGTCATTATTGGAATGATCCTTCTGAGAATGAACCGTGAATTCCGCTCAGGAGCATCAACTTCAGACCAGAACTGCTTTCAGGTTCAGTTCTACTCCTTTTCCGGTTTGAATTTGTACCTGTATTCATTGTTGTAGTTTCTCAGCAGACGCTGGGTGATTTCATTCTGCGGATTGTTCAGAATTTTTCTTGTATCTCCGAACTCAACTACTTCTCCCTTGCACAGTACCAGAAGCTTGTCGCTGATCTTTCTGGCAATTTCCAGATCTGATGTTGTTATGATAGTGGATATTCTTCTTTCCTTCTGCAGTCTGAGCATCATGTTGCAGATGTGAGCTCTCAGGTTTGGATCAAACGAACTTATGGATTTATTGGCCAGGATCACCTTTGGATTTAGGATCAGTGCGCGGGCAAAGGATATTCGCTTCATCTGACCGTAGGACAGCTCCTGCGGGTATCTTTTTGCTATGCTGTTGGGAAGATCTACCAGATTGAGAGTATCGTAGATCCGTTCCTTTCGTTCACTTTCTGTCATGCTTGTGTTGATCAGCAGCGGTATCTGAAGTATGTCTATTATCCTCAGTTTGCGGTTCAAAGCCGTTTCCTGATCCTGGAAGATCATGCGGAAGTTCTGAGCCCTCATCTGGCGGTTGTTTTCATACGTCTGCCCGTTATAGAGAATAAGTCCCTTCGTTGGAGTTATAAGTCCGGCGATGGCTGAAATCAGCTCACTTTTTCCCGATTTTTCCTCACCGATTATGGCCAGGGATTCTCCGTCCTGCAGCGAGAAGGTAATATTTTTGAGAATAAAATCTGACCGGAACATTCTGGTGAACCAGGATGACGGGTTTCTGTAGCACAGGTTTGATACGCTGATAATTGTTTCGGTTGAGCTAATCATCGGAATTCAGTGCTCCGTCCGGCAGAGGAAAATGACAGCGGTACTGACAGTTCTTGCTCATGGTGATATCAGGCATTTTGTTGCAGATTCTTTTGGCATAGCGACATCTTGCTCCAAAACGGCAGCCTATTGGCATATGTTTGTAGTCCGGATGTTTTCCCTTAAGCACCGGTATGAATTTCTTGTTCTGGCCCGGATCGCTGAGAGCCATCATGCTGCGGATCAGAGATGCGGTATATGGGTGCCGCGGATTTTTGAAAATCTGATCTCTGGATCCTCTTTCCACAATCTGACCGGCATACATGAATGCGAACTCATCGGCGAAATTATAGATTGAGGCTATGTCGTTGGATATGATTATTATTGCCGTATGATCGTTCTTGCTGTACTTGTCCAGAAGTTTCAGCACCTGAAATCTGGAAGCTATTTCAAGGTTGACGATCGGTTCGTCCAGCAGCAGAATCTTCGGTTCCGAGGCTACAGCCATGGCAATCATAACCTTCTGACACTCTACATCCGAAAGCTGGGATGGATATGAGTTCATGATCTTTCTGTGATCCTTGATGCCGCTTCGGTGAAGCAGTGCCACTGCAGTCTGCTTTTTTGTATTTTTTATGAAATTTTTTATTCTGGTAAAAAAACGGTACCACTTTATTTTAGGCATCACCTCATAGAGCTGAGCCTTGATTTTCAGCGAGGGATCCAGACTTCGCTTTGGCTCCTGCATAACGAAGGATGTGTTTTCGCCTATAATTCTGCGACGCTGGTGGGAGCTTAATTTCAGCAGATCCGTTTCATCAAGCTTGAAGCGGTCGGCATAGTAGATTACGTTGTCCTTTCTGAGCATCATTATCGCCTGCATTACCAGACTTTTCCCGGAGCCTGAGGCGCCTGCCAGTGCCAGAATTTTTCCTGCATTGATGGTGAGGCTGATCCTGTCGACAATGGTAATTATGCCTTCGTCGGTTTTGATTTTTACGGTGAGGTTGCGTATATCCAGCAGCGCCATTACATATTCTCCTTGTGCAGAGCATTGCGGATGCCGTCGCTCAGAATATTGATGGCTATGACGAAGGTAATAATGGCAACGCCAGGGAACGCAATGATCCAGTAGTTGCCTGTGTAAAGCATATCCATGTTCTCTGCAATCATTGTACCAAGCTCAGGTTCAGGATTGACGGCACTGAGACCGAGAAAACCGAGGGCTGCAAGATCCAGAATTGCCATGGAGAAATGCTTTGTAAACTGGATAATCAGCACGTCCCTGATATTTGGAAAAAGTGAAAGTCTGAACATGGAAAGGGTTCCTGCTCCGTCAAGCAGCACGGCCTTTATGTATTCCTTTCTCATTTCCTCGCTGGTTATCTCGTAGCAGATGGAACAGAAGCGCGGGATCAGCGATACGGTGATTGCAACCGTCGCATTTTTCATGCTGGGACCGAGAATTGTGATAATCGCGAAGGCGATGATAATCGGAGTGTAGGATCTTACTGACGAAACCATGATCCTGATAAGCTGCATCAGTCTGTTTTTGGACAGAGCGCTGGTAAAGCCGATAATCATTCCCGCCGCCGATGACAGAACAGCCGCGCACATGGCATAGAGAATTGTGTTTCTCGAGCCGTAGACAAGTCTTGCATAAACATCCCGGCCAAGATCATCAGTGCCCAGGATGAACTTGCTGAAGCCCTTGCTGAAGGAAAAAGACAGGTGGGGAGGACGGAAGAAATCCATGGTCTGCTGATCGTAGGGGTTGAGGTTGAAACAGTAGATGGAAATTACAATGACAAGGAGATACAGCACCAGAAACCACATGGCATACCATGCCATCCAGTTTCTGCGCAGAATGCGGAAAAAATCCAGACTGCGGAAAATATTCAGTTTGCCGAGATTCATGATCCTGTTGGTCTCCGTTTGATGACAGCAGCCATACTCGTCATTTAGATCTGCTCACCCTCGTATCTGTTCAGAAAAATTATGGACATATCCGCCATGAATTCAAGGAATATATTCAGAATAACAAAAATAAATCCTATAAGCACCAGATAGGCGTTCACCACATTTATGTCGTTGTTTCTTATGGCTTCAATAATCCAGGTGCCGATACCTGGCCAGTTGAAAACGTTTTCCACGATAATAACCGATGTGAAGGTTAGAAAAAGAACGGATCCGCACTGGCTCAGAATTGACGGCATGGCGTTTTTCAGTCCGTGGCGCAGTATGATGCGACCTGATGACCATCCGCGGCTGAAAGCCACCTTGATGTAGTTTTCCTGCATTACGCTGTACAGCGAGTTTCTGACAATGCGTATTATTTCAGTGGTGGGAAGCATGGCCAGGGAGAATACCGGGAGAATGAAGTGATTGCTTGCATTGATGAATGCATCCCAGTTGGATGCACCGCCGCTCAGCAGAGTATCAACCAGTATGAATCCGGTTTTCGGAGGAATATCGTAGAGAAGACTGATGCGTCCGGAGCATGGAACCCAGTCTACTGATACAGCCAGGGTACTGATAAGAAGCTGGGCAATCCAGAAAACGGGAATGGAGGAGCAGAAGATACTGACGTTTGTAATGGTACCGTCCATCCATCTGTCGCGGTGCAGGGCGGCGAAGCATCCGAGAACAAGACCGAGGGTGACGGAAACCGTCATGGCGATGAGACAAAGCTCAAAGGTGGCGATGAAATACTCCAGAAAGTCTTCAGTAACAGGTTGGAAGGACATGGAGGAGTAACCGAAATCAAGTCTGAGAATACGGTTCAGATAAATCAGAAACTGCAGAAAAATATCCTGGTTGCCAAGATTATTGGCTCTGATGTAGAACCAGAAGGTAAGGAAAAGCAGGATAATGGATGAAAGAAGAAGCATACCCAGCTTTCTAATAATAATTACCAGCATTGTTGCCTCAGACCTTAGAAATTAGTTAAATCAGTCAGATTATAACCCAATGCGGGCGGTAAAACCCACGGTTTTTACCATGGGTAAAGCTCCCCGTCTCTGACTGCAGATAAAATTCTTACAGAAGGCATGGCAGCGCCTTTATATGCCCGTCCGCAGAACAGACAGAATTCCGCCGCCCTGTGAGAAAGTGCAAAA
>CADBNP010000217.1 GCA_902796095.1 uncultured Aeromonadales bacterium
AGCATCATCCTGTAAAGAGACATGTCGTTCTGACTGTATTTTAGACCAGTTTCAGTGTTTATTCCCGCTTTTCTCAAAACAGTAAAAGCATCAGGATCTGTTTCGACGGTATCCATGACGCTGCATTCCGTGTCGGAATTGCTATGCACTATCTGGATCTTGTTCTGAGGCAGATATCTTACCAGTATCTCTTCCAGAGCTACATAGTCTATTGGTTTGGTCAGGTAGTCCGTGAATCCTTCGGATATATACCTGTCTCTTGCTCCGATAACAGCATCTGCCGTGAGACACACTACCGGTGTGTGTCGGTTCAGTCCTTTAGCCTGTGCACGGATCAGACGCATTGCCTCAGTACCGTCCATTTTTGGCATACGCTGATCCATAAGGATAAGATCGTATTCTTTTTTTTCTGTCAGCAGAAGAGCTTCTTCACCGCTGGATGCCGTGTCAATATGCATCAGTGTGTTCTTGAGGAGTCCTTCAACAACTGTAAGATTCATGTTGGTGTCATCAACAGCAAGAATGTGTGCGTCAGGTGCCTGAAATGTTTCCTTCCATGCTTTTGTTTCCTGAACATTTTTTTGAAACATTACGTGGAAATCACCGACAGGCTCCAGGGAAACAACCTTCTGGGGAATACTGACAGTGAATTCTGAACCGTGACCGTATTCACTTTCCACTTCAATGCGACCTCCCATCATGGTGAGGAGATTATAGGTTATGGCAAGTCCGAGACCTGTTCCTTCCACAGTGCTGTTATGGTTCAAATCAAGACGCTGGAACTTGTTGAACAGTTTTTCCTTATCATCATCGCGGATCCCTATCCCGGAATCCTTTACTGTTGCTCTTATAGTGATCATCTGCCCAGGTTTTATACTTTTGGTGTCGTCTCCGCCAACAGCAAGTCTGACAAATCCGCGCTCCGTGTATTTAACTGCGTTGTTCAGAAGATTTGTCAGAATCTGGCGCAGTCTTACTTCATCGCCGTAAAGAATGTCAGGGAGAGTTTCATCCACTTCAACGGTGAAATCCAGTTTCTTGTCCTGGGCCTTGAAGTGGATCATGTTGCTCAGATCATTCAGAATACTGCTTAACTGGTAGTTTCCTTCAACCATCTCCATTCTTCCTGCTTCGATTTTCGAAAAATCAAGAATATTGTTGATGATGGCCAGAAGATTGTTGCCGGCACTTTCTACATTTCTGGCGTAGCCGATGATATTCCGGAATGATGCCCGGAGCATATCCTTGCTGCAGTTGCCGGAATCTCTGGATCTGATACTTTCTCTGAGGATCATTTCATTCATGCCCAGGACTGCATTTATAGGAGTACGGATTTCATGAGACATATCAGCCAGAAAGGCGCTTTTGGCATGGTTTGCACGATCTGCAGATTCTTTCTCCAGCTTCAGTGCTCTTGCCTCATATTCCTTTCTCTGTTCATGAGCCCGCATTTCCTCTATCCGCCTGGAATAGTTCTGCTCGTTTTTGTAGCCCAGAGTGTAGAAGAGTATGATGAGTATGAAAATTACAGTGCAGATCAGACTGTTTACCAGAAGCTGTGTCCAGACATCACGGTAGAGATCGCTGTTGTTCACTATGATGATAATGAACCACTGACCCATCATCTGGTGAACAAAAACAGTGCTTGTTCCTTCTTCCGTTTCGATTTCGAAATTACCGTTCAGAATTTCCTTTGCCTTTGACAGAATTTCCGCTTTCCCCAGGTCTTCGTTGATATTTTTCCCTCTGGATTCAAGATCTGGATGGGCAACTACTGTTCCGTCTCCTGTTACTATATACCCGTACCCCTTTCCCTTGATCTGCATGTCCTGAATGCTGTCCTGGATGTGGTTCATAGTTACATCCAGGGACAGAACACCTCTGTTTTTCGGAAGCATACGGGCTATGGATATAATTACAGAATTAGTCTGGGCATCAACGTACGGGGCGACAATGGTGGCTTCACCTCCGGCCGCAATGCCGTCTTTGTACCAGTCTCTCTCTGTCGGAACAAAGTCAGCAGGAGGAACCCAGCCTATACCGTCCAGGTATTTCCCCATGACGTAACCGTAAATGCCGGTGTAGTTTTCATCGAAATGAGCTTTCTGACTTTCAGATTCCTGAACGAGGAATTGAAGAATATAGTCGGAGGATGCACCGTTTTCCACCATGTGATTTACGGATTCAGCTGTCATCCACAGGGAACTTTTTGTTATTTCAAGATAATTTTCCAGATCTGCTGCTACACTGGAAATACGGTCTCTTCCTATTTCCTGAATATTGGCAACAGCCGCGCCGTGAATTGCATGGGAGGTGTAGATCACCATCATGATCATCAGCAGAAATATGGTGATTACAGGCCCCAGCAGATTGAGTTTGCGTTTTTCCGGCGGAGAGTACTGTTTTTCCTGCTTTTCATTCTGATCACTGTCATCCCACGCAGGCATGCCGGTGAGCAGATCTGAACTTTTTTCAGGTTCCCAATCATTTTTCATGAAGCCTGTACTCCTTGTCCTCGTCGATAATCTGCAGCATTATGTCGGCAAACACCGGATCAAACTGGGCTCCCTTTCCTTTTTCTATCTCATTTCGCACAACTGACTGCGGAAGTATGTCACGGTAGCTTCTGTGGCTGGTCATGGCATCATAGGCATCAGCCACAGCAATGATTCTGGCTTCTTCCAGAATATCCTGACCGGCCAGTCCGTCAGGATATCCTCTTCCATCATAGCGTTCATGATGCCATCGTGCTCCTACGGACAGTTTCGGCATTTCAGTGATTCGCTTGAGGATCTTGTGTCCTAGATCAGGATGCTTTTTGATCAGGAGAAACTCTTCATCAGTGAGTTTTCCCGGCTTGTTAATCACGGCGTCGGGAACTCCGATCTTGCCGACATCATGCAGCAGTCCCATCATGTAGATTTCATCCTGATTCTTTCTTGAATAGCCATAGCGTTTTGCTATTTCACGGGAGTATTCCGCCACCCGGCTTGAGTGACCGTTTGTATAGGTATCCTTGGCGTCAATAGCTTCAGCCAGTGTCTGTACCACATGCATGGTAAGACTCTCGTTCTCTCTTGATTTGAGATCAACCTCTGCAGAAAGATCCTTCTGCAGGCGTACCAGATCGATTGTGTGCCTGACCCTGAGAACCAGAACTTCCGGTACAAAAGGCTTGCGGATGAAATCCATTGCTCCGAGTTTCAGTCCCCTGCTTTCTGATTCCTGGTTATCGTCGGCTGTAAGAAAGATCACGGGAACCGGGTCATGTTCTCCCATCAGATCCTTCAGCAGTTCCATGGTGGCAAAACCGTCAAGTCCCGGCATCTTGATATCCAGAAGAATCAGATCGGGACGGTTGGTCTGCAGATATTCCAGGAGAGCAGCACCGGATTTCAGTGCTGTAACGCGCATATTGCTCCGGCTGAGAATTCTGCCTGCCATCTTAAGATTCATCACATCATCATCAACTACAACAACCCAGTCCATGTATGCGGTCACTCCATTACGGGATTTTCGTGTATAAACATGAGGAACGGCGGATTCCGGAGGAAATAAATTCCGGCAGAACCGTCAGGTTCCTGTCAGAAATATATCTGTTTTCAGTCAACTACCCATCACCTAAAGGAAATGGGCTTGTAACTGCCCAGCCGTCGTAACGGATGTTACTCCTGCGGCCTTTAACCCCGATA
>CADBNP010000218.1 GCA_902796095.1 uncultured Aeromonadales bacterium
GTAAATTCCGTACCACCAGGTCCCTTGAGAACAAGAGTATCCCCATCTGCAGCATCTGCAGAGCAGGAAACTGACAGCAGACCGAGAACAAGGCCAGTCAGCGACAATCGATTCAGCAATCCGTAACCCATCTTAAATTTCCTATTCGTCCCTGAGTGATTCCGAAGGTTCTATTCTCATAACTCTGCGTGATGCGGCAAGTCCGGAAAAGGATGCTATCACCACAGATATGGATACAGTTATCAGCAGATGGAAAGATGTCAGATTACAGAACTTCTCATCACCCTGCAGCTGTTCTGCAAAAGCTGTATTCACAACATGAGCCAGAACATAAAACACTATCAGACTTATAACAATTCCACCGACTGTAAGCAGCAGAGAACAGCACAGAGGATAAATACACAGTGTGCTGCCGTGAACACCGAGAAGACGGAGAATAGCGAGTTCCTTTCTTTTCCGCTCTATGCCGGCGTACATATTTGCCACCAGACAGCATGCAGCACCGAGAAGCGAAGCTGATGCTATGAGCCAGAAAAGCATGCCCAGGTAATAATCAAGAGACATAACCTCAGCAATGCGATCCGCCCTGCTTACCGTTTTGATATCCTCGGCAGCCAGCTTCTCCTGAAGTGCCATTACATCATCAAGCCTGGAGGCATACATTCTGAACCCGGTATATCCTCTTCGTTTTAAGGAAAATGCTCTCCCGCCGTCTGTCGTTTCAAAATCAGTTAAATCCCTGACCTGAAGATTGCTGAGCTGTCCCATCAGAGCAATAGGAGCCAGGGCGGAGTCGTTTCTTACTCCCTCAACAGCCTCAAACTCAGCCGTAAATTCGACACTGCGATCAACAACCTCTCCCCTTGCATTTACCTCATGGAAGTTGACAGTAACCGTCTGAGGTCCCGTGCCAATCTCCTTTGCCATATCCGGAGATATTCCAAAGGTGCGATCCGGTCTCTTAACAGTAAATTCGCATGCGGAGTTGCTGCATTCCGCACCGTCCTTCATTGGACGCTGCAGTGCTGTACGGGGAATTATACTGAAGGTTTTTCCTCCTGCCGATACGGTCAGAAACGGATTGAAAGGAAAAACAAAGGCATCGGAGCGGCCGCGAACCCTGTCGGCAAGAGAGGAAAGATCTGAAGCGGACGAAGGGGTGCCCACGCTTGATACCAGGTACACATATCTGTCGCAGGCAATATAAGGGTGATAAGGTCTTACATTATCAACATTCTCTTCCGCCTCGCCCTGCTGCTCACAGGATGGAGCATATTTTTTCAGCGTAACAAATCCGGTATTCTGGATCAGCATGGCCTCTCTCACGGCATCAAGCTCGCGATCAAGGATCACAAGAGCCGAAGGAGTCACAGAGCTGCTTATATTGTCACTGCCGGGCCATCCGAGTTCGGGTACCGCCATACCGTCCTTGAATGACTCGATCTGCTCAAGAGCCGGCAGTCTGATATAGGCCGATGCCGTAACTCCGGCCTCATCGGGAAGTATTGCCGAGACCTTAAATTCACGTGTAACCTTGACCGATCCCCGATCTCGGGAAACAGTGGCAACCAGAATATCTCCCGGTTTCGCCTCGATTCTTCGTGCAGCTTCCGCAGTGAGAACACATTCACCGTCCTGAGGTGCATCAGCATTGTAATGACCAAGCAGAGTGTCACCGTCATCAGAGGGATGCAGATCCAGACTTTTCTTGATCTTTTTTTGCTTATCCTTTACATAAAACTCTGCCGAAGCTGATAATCGTCTGGTGCGTGGAATAACAAAGGCGACCCGTGGATCTGATTTCTGTGCTTCAAACCATGCCGGATCCAGCTTCTTTTCATTTACTGAAAGAATCTCCATCGTTACCGGATTGCCCAGAAGCCTGTTCTCAAGAGTATCCATGACTCCCGACTTCAGACCAAAAAACAGCAGCAGCGGTGTTGCTATCGCTGCAACGGCAAACATAACACACAGTGTCATTCGCCACTCATGGAGAACGTCCTTGTAGGAAAGATATGCCACCTGCAGTGCTTTCGACATCAGTTACTCCAAAATATTAAACAGAATTCTCGGACATGGAAATTTTTACAGGCGGGAGCAGTGTGGACAGAATACCATCCCTGCGTTCCAGTTTAAAGGTAACCTCGTAATCAGCGTGGCGACGCATCAGAGCACGATCGTGGCTTACTATAACAAGTGCCGCATTATGCTGATTCACAGCCTTTTTCAAAACCTCACAAATATCCTCGGCAGACACGCTGTCAACAGCTGCAGTAGGTTCATCTGCCAGAACAAGCTTTGGATCGTGAATAAGAGCCCTTGCTATGGCAACACGCTGGCGCTGACCGCCTGACAGAAACTGGGGTTTCTTGTAAATCTGATCCCCAATCCCCATATCAACAGCCAGAGCCTTCGCCTTGTCCCTGAGAGCGGAGGAAGACATACCCAGCAGCTTGGCAGGAAGCATAATATTTTCCAGGACTGAAAGAAAAGGGAAAAGACCGCCGGACTGGAGAACATATCCAATATAGCGGCCTCTGATATATGCCTGCTGCCGTTTTGATGTGTTCAACAGATTGATGGTGCCGTCCGGACCGGCAAGAGAAAACTCGTCGGCGCCGTCAGGCTTCAGGATCAGTGCAAGCATATCAGTCAGAGTCGATTTTCCACATCCGCTCTGACCGACCACCGCCAGCGTCTGTCCGCAGCCAATCCTCAGCTCAGGAACAAGAAGGGTGAAAGACGAGCCGTTCTTGTTCCTGTTCAGGCTGAGATTTTTCAAACGCATGTAATCGTTCACGGCATCAGATCCAAAGGTATGGCTGCAACATAGTCATCAGCATCGTCATCCGGATTCAGTTTAATCCACTGTGATGTATCGTCGTGAATAGCGGCGTAGGAGTTGATCTTTGACTCCAGATTGCTGAGAAACGCATTCTGTTCATCAGGACCCCAGCTTTCCCAGACCTCGTTGTTCATTTCCATAAGACGGCTCTTATAAGGAAGGTTGTTCAGGAAATCAGGGATCAGACCGGACTCTGCGATATTTCCCGCCTTGGCCAGTTTGTCAGGATCACGGGCTGCAACAGCGGAAGCTGCCTGCAGAGAGGTGAAGAAATCCTCACCGCTGACCTGATTTGTTTCACCTGCGGCAAGAACATCCTTGAGCAGAGTTGAAATATCGTCCAGCTGGGATTTTGACAGGAGAAGTCTTACCTCCATGGACTGCTTGGTGCTTTCCTTGAGATCCTTGTCAACCACCCAGGCCTCTATATCGCGTGGAGCTGTCACATTTGCCTCATTGCCCAGCCAGGTGACGGAAGCTGCGTGCAGAGACTTCATAATGGTCTCTTCTGTAGGTCCCTGAACATCAGGCTTGTTCTCGGCAGGTTTTGCCGCTGCCTGCTCCCCTGCAGTTCCGGCAGCAGCAGGAACATCATCACCCGATGTCTTGAAGCTGGATACAATGGTCGAAGCATATTTCACTATCGCATTTGAAAGCAGGTTTGATGCATTTTCAAAGGCCGCAATATCTGTGGAAGGCACCGCCCAGTACAGACTCTCGTCAGTTCCAGGATTTAAAGACAGAGTTTTGAACTGTTTGGCTGCAATTTTGTTGTATTTTTTTGTTTTCGGCGGATTTATATGAAGTGCGAACATCTCCACATTGCTTTCATTTGCTATGGTTCGGAGTGTTGACTGTTCATAGCCGGATACATTCCACTCACTTCCAAGCTCATGACCAGGAGCATCACCGACAAGAATTACAATTCTGATGGAGTTGTCTCTCCACTGAGTCTTGGCAATTGCATCACTGACGCCTGAGAAAACATCCTCGTCAAACACTACCGAATCCACTGTTGTTTCCTTCACGCTGTCCATAGTGTTGACAAAATCACCGATTCCCTGAAGCTGAGGAGTATAATTCCTGGTGATATATTCCAGATCCTTTGTCGTCGCATCGCGATATCCCCATACGCCGAAAGCTATACGGCCGTCCAGATCTTTCTGTGCCGCAATATCCTTGGAAATCTTGATCATGGATTCCTTAACCTTGCGGATGTACGGTCCCATACTCAGAGTTGTATCAATAACCCATACAACATCAAATTTGGCATTGGCAAGTTTGTCTGCCTTGGATTCAGAAGCCTCGACAGCTGTCTGCAGGTACTCCGTATTAGTTCTCAAATCTGATGATTTACGATCCTTCTCCGTGCTGCTTACTGCAACTATATCCAGAAGTCTGGCCTCCCTTCCTTCAAATTCCACCGTCCGGAAATCAAGAATCGGCATAAGTGTGAAGTTGGAGGAATTGTCAACGGACATCTTCGGCTCCATGGAGAGAATCGGAAAATCAGCCGGCAAAGGCTTTTTCTTGGCGGCTGACTGATCTATGGATGTATAGTAGCCGTCAACTGCTGCATTTCTTTTATCAGCAGCCATATTGACAAGAGCGGCAAGATAATCCTCATCCTCAAACATCAGCACCGGCTCGCGGCCATCCGGATGGGTAAATGACAGACAAAGTGTCTGTTTCCACTCAAACAGATCAGAACCCTTGATCCAGCCCGAAACCGTGCCCTGATCATCAACTCCGACCTGATACATTCCGTTTCCGGAAACTAACATCTCGCCTACAGGTCTCTTGTATACGAAATATGATGAAAAGGTCGGCAGATTGCTCTTAAGAACATTCTTCCCCTCGGCATCGGAATACATAACGGCACCCGGACGGGTAAGCACTCTCAACGGAACCTTGGAGTTCTTCTCAATTGATACAGGAGACTCGGGGATCTCACTGGCATTCAATGTGGAAAAAGATCCGCAAAATACCAGGGCTGCAATGGTTGCACCAAGAAATGAACGCTTAAACATAAACTGCACCCTCTTTTCAGTAAATAATTCAAAACAATTTCTCAGATTATAATTTCGATATGGTGACAGACTAAAA
>CADBNP010000219.1 GCA_902796095.1 uncultured Aeromonadales bacterium
AGGAATCAATGGTATTCTGCCTTATATCCGGTCTCATGTGGCGTACTGATCGTGAATATGAATGTTTTCGGGAACTGCAGACCGGGAAGGGAAGTGCTGATTTAATTTATGTACCGAAGAGGAATATCAACCTACCTGTACTGCTTATAGAATTCAAGTATGGTCTGAGTGCTGAGGAAGCTGTGAAACAGATTAAGGAAAAGGAATATTTCAGCAGGTATCGTGACGGCGATTATCCGAATGATGTGCTGTTAATTGGTATCAGCTACAGTCCGAAAACAAAGAATCACCAGTGCCTGATAGAAAAGCTGGATTAAATAATCCCGAACTGAAACAGTTTCCAAAAGGGGAGTTCCTAAGGCGGTCCGCACCAATGGATTTTAATCCTGAAAAAATAACGGCATAGTTGGCGTTACGCTGGCTATGCCGTTTTCTCTGCTTTATCAGGTATTTCGACGATCCCGATGAAATTCCTGTAGATTACGATGGTTTTGCTTTTGGATCCGTTTTCCAGGTACATTTTCCGGTTTCAGTACCCCGATTTTCTCCACGAAGGATCGGATGATCTCTGTGCTCAGTTAGGTGATGTCCGTGTGCCTGCGAATCATGACGAGAAAGAAATCGATTTTCAGTCGTCCTTCCTTTGCGTTCACAATTCCTGTTCGGCCTTTCGGACCTCCTGCAGCTTTTGCACAGTCTCACAGGACGCCGATATCCGGACACACCGCTCATTGATATTGCACCCCACATTGTCCTCGTAAAGTCTCTGCATAGTCATATCCTGCTTTCCGATACCAGCTTCGGCATGAACCAGTTCACGATTGCAGTCTCGAAACTGATTGTTCAGTTCCTTCTCGCCCTGTTTTCTGATGTGAGAGTAAATATCCTCGGGGTTCAGGTTGAACATGCTTCTTTGCATCCGTTTGATTTACTGATGATTTTATCTCGTGGATACCTTTTTACAGAAATCAATTGTCAGGGAAAAAATACTTTTATAAAATTTTAACTTGATCACATTTTTTTTTTTTTTTATTATAAAAATGTGATGTAAATCACATAACACAAACTAACTACCTGAGAGGTAACAATTATGTTTAAGTATTTATTTAAGACAAATGAAGGTAAGGAGTTTTCTCCTGTAACCAGAAAGTACTACTTTTCTTACAGTGTAAGATAATTTGTTATTGGCTATATTTTTAGGTTAGATTTTGGAGTGTGACTATGTTTAATTTAATTTTTAAAGGCAGTGCCAGAACCCCTGTTTACAGAAAGCCTGCAACCAGAAAATATTATTTCGAATACGGTGTTAAGTAGTTTTGTTTAGTCGCCTGATGAAAGAAAGCGGAGTAGTAGTCGGGCGTCAGATGTTTAAAAAGTATCAATGACAGGATACTTCGGATTTTCACAGATTTTTTACATTTCCTTTTAACAGTAGTCTCGGGCATCTTTCAAAGGGATGCCTTTTTTGTTTCTGAGTTTTGTGTATATACGGCTTGTCATCTCCGTGTTGCCGAAACATCCTGCAGCAGTCAGTCAAAACTTCATGCAGAAACTGCGAACGCATGCCAGTTCAGGATTTCCGCCCTGTCATTCAGTAGTTCATTTGAGCTGGCATCATGTATAAATCATTCATATTGCAGCTGTTTTAATATCATTTCTGTAATTATTTGTGCCTGTTTATCCATTATACATGGGCTTATGACTCTCATTTTGTCGCATAGCTGCTGATGATTTAAAAAAATGAGAAAAAACATGCTTTTCTTTGAATTTCGTCGGCTGGTTAAAATTTTATTTTTATTTTCTTTGCCATAATTCAGTTAAAGTATTCTTTCCGCCATGGCTGAAAAATCAGCGTAATTCATTTTGTTTTATACTGAGTTTAAAGAGAGCAGATGCTGTATGCGGGATTTCAGAGGAGCTCCCCCCGGAAATCAGTTTATATTTTCAGACATCGCTCTGGCTTATGTTCAGTCGCCGGTTTTATTGTTTTTCTGAAACTTAAGGATAAGTATGTCAGACAGATTTAATGAGCAGAATCTTTGCATGCTGACCAAGTTTAAGGATCAGCTTGAGAAGATGGAAACAAAGAATGCCGTCCTTTTCAGAAAAATCATTAATAAGATCGGACAGCTCAGAGATATGGAATCGTCTTCTCTGTTTTCCTATCTCAGCAATCATAACAGCAAGAAGTTCTTTGCCTACAGCGGCGATACGGTGGGTGAACTGGGAAAGCATATCTATAAATTCCGTCTCGACAGCGGCGATCGCATTCTGTTCACTTACGGCAGGTACATAAGTTATCTTCGAAGCGACTACGAAAATACCATAATCCTTCTTGCAATAGCATCCCATGACAAGCAGGATTCACAGTCCGGAATGGGTTTCGGGCAGGATGTAATTTCTCTTTCAGATGCTGTTCCTGAGGAAGATTCCTTGTCTGCAAAGGATATCGAAGATTTCGGGATCGATCCGGAAAAGATGATCCATAATTTCTCCCAGCAGGAATACAAACTGGAAACTGCGGACGAGTTTTTTATTGTAGATCTGGACAATGTTCCGGAGGACAATCTGGAGCTTCTGGATGTAATGCTGTCCAAGGAGCAGAATGATCTTATCGAAAAATTCAGCAGACAGAACTGTCCGATGATAATCACCGGCGGTGCCGGAACAGGTAAAACCCTTCTGCTGTCCCACATATTTCACAACTTTGTCACCATTAATCAGAACTGCCGCAGTATATATTTCACCAATTCCCGTCTCCTTCTGGACAACGTCAAGACCAAGGTTAAATTCATTCATGGTCTGTACGGCAGTGATGACATTACAATAAAGCCGTCTGTATTTTTTACCGATATCAGCACCTATCTGAAGGGATTCCTGAAGGACAAGATGGAGCAGGATATATCAATTATCGGATATGATGATTTCTACCTGTTCTGCCGGAAGGATGATCATCTGATCAAGTTCTTTACCGAACGGTCTGTGAAGGTAAAGGATATACCGTCTCCATATCAGCTCTGGACTGAAATCCGTGGCTGCATCAAGGGCGGACTCGGCAGTGAGTGGACGCGGCCGGAGCCTATCAACCAGGACTCAATTAACAGAAACAAGCTCTTCAGGGAGAATCTGGACAATCTTATTAAGTATGAACTGCTGATCAGCAGCGGCGACGGCTACTATCTCTTTGCCGATGATCTGCCCCAGAGTTTCAGAAATATCCGCAACAGGAGTTTCGGTGACGAAGAAAAAAGGAAGTTTCTGGATGAACTGATTGAGACCTATCACACTCTGAAGAACCAGTACAGAACCCAGTGGCAGAAGAATATTACCGAAATGGGAATGAGAGATCTGGATGATTACTACAATGTTATGGGTGAGCTTTCCGATATTTCAGATCGTCATTTAAAAAAGGTCTGCTATGAGTTCTGCAAGGATTACGACAGATATTTCAAAAGCATTTCCGACGTGGTCAGACTGCGTATTGATGACAATGAGCTGGCAAGACTTGTTCTGGCCCAGCCGGAATTTATGAAGGAGCTTAAGGGCAGATACGATCTGGTTATAATAGACGAGGTTCAGGATTATACTGACGTGCAGGTTTTTCTGATTTCTCTGCTGGCCAAAAAGCTTCTGATTATCGCAGGTGATCAGCATCAGATTATCAACCCTTCATTTTTCCATCCTGACAAACTCAAGTTTCTGCCGAAAATTATGGAAAATACCGAGCCAGAGAACAATGAAATCCAGACTCTCGGAATTAATTTCAGATCTACATCGGTTGTTATAAGACTTCTCAATAATCTGATCCAGTTCCGTCAGAAGAAAATCGGCAACATGGAAAAGAGAACAGAGAATCCTGAGGTTATTCTTGAAAACAAGGAAAGTCTGATCCAGAAGTTCAGAAATGAAATTATGCTGCTTAACTGTGATGATATGGAGTCCATGGATCATCTGTTCAGTACCTTCAACGGTCACAATACCGAATTTTCCTATGTGGCGGTACTGGTACCGGATGAGGAAATGAAGCAGATGTTTCTTAAGCGGTGGGAATTTCTTAATACCATGATTTTCACTCTTTCTGAAATCAAGGGTCTGGAGTACCAGTTTGTTATCTGCTGCAATATGATCTCTTCCAATTTTGACACCTGGAGCAGGATCCTGAATTCCCAGGGCAAAATCAAGGAGACCAGATACCGTTTCATTTTCAATCAGCTTTATGTAGCCGTATCAAGATCCATAAAATCCATAACCTTTGTGGAATCCTTCTCAAAGCTTTCGCCGCGAAGCAATACTGACAGGGTGAGAGGCATTTTTGGTGAAATATTCGGATGTTCGGTTGAAATTCCTGGTGCGGACATGGACTGGATGGATTACATAACACAGTTCAGGATCAACAGCAATCTCAGCACAACAATCAAGAATATTGAAAATCTTGTCTATATAAACAAGTATGATACGGCTCTGCTCCAGTATCAGGATCTGAAAAACAGTGATGATATAAGCAACTCTGTCAGACGTGAGATTGATCGCTGCATAGCAAACTGCAAGCAGAAGTTCGTCAACTATCTTATTACCGATCGCATCGAAATAGAGGAAGGTCTGAAGTATGCTCTGATCCTGGGATACAATGTTCTGCTGGAGGACTATGTGGAAAAGCTGGATAAGACTTCAACTCTTTACCGGCTGATTAAAATTTATCTGGACAGGAACTATCTTGCCTGCAGCAACGGGTTCTGTTATGACGCATGGATGATATCCGGACTGTACTACGACTGCTATGGTGATTTTGACGGCGGTGTATTTGTTACGGCTGAAGAGATTGAAGTTTTTGTAGAAAGATTCAAAAACATTTTATCTGAAAGATTTCAGTAGAAGAAAAATATTTAACTCTTGTTGAAAAGGGTGGATTATGGATGTTGTCCATTAATCAGTATTTGTGATGTAAATTACTAACTGTCAGCGACTAGGAAAAATTATGAACATGACAAAGGACTCCGTGATTAATCTGCTGAAGCGGCTTATCAATGATATTGAAACAGCTGATTCAACAGATCAGGATTCGTTGAATTCAGGACTGCTGATCCTCAATGATTTTGCACTTCTCAACCTGGTGAGAAATGAAATTGTCAGACTTCGTTCAGACTATTCCCATCTTACCGAACTGAAGAAGGAATTTACGAACGACATCAAGAAAATAGGTACGGAGCTTGTTCGAAACGCTGAGAACAGGGCACAGGAAGTTAAAAGGAATATGGATTCCTATGAGGAAAGGATCTGCAAGCAGCTGGAAACAGATATTTACCGCACTTTCAGAAGACATTTCAATACAAACCTGAAAGAGATACTTCTTTCTCAGCCGGAAAAAATTATGCAGGGTGAATTTGATGATGTTATTGCCCGTGTTATTCGCAGTACTACCGGAGATGCAGTTGTCAGCGAGCTGCATAAGACCAACGAGAAACTGTCCAGAGAGAATGAAGAACTGAATCAGAAAATTGATAACCTGGAGAATGAAATCGGTAAACTGAAAAAGTCTTTACAAACCTTGGATGAGGATTGTGAAGAACTGAGGGAAATGATTGATCCGGATGCACATGGGGATCATCCGGATGGTGATGTGGAGGATAAGGACAAAACGAAAGTTTCCGGATCTCATGAACATAAGGGCAGGCGGGGAAGAAAACGGGAGTCAGATTTTCGTAATTCAGAAAATGAAAAGAAGCATACGGAATCCTCTAAATCAGATAAGGACGGTGATGCTCCTGACGGAAATGCGGGGGACAGTGCTGATAACAGCGTGAGTGGTGATGAACTCCCGCAGGAAAATGATGGCAACAGTGAAAGCAGTAACAAGTCTTCATCAGAAGGATCGGAGAGTGGAGTTGTTTCCGCAGTGAAAGAAAAGATTAAGGAAAAACTTTCTCTTAGAAGAGCACCTGGCGTCGGTGTTCAAAAAAAGTCCGGCGGCAGGTTGAAGAAGCGTGTAGTAAAGGGCAGAGGCAGGAAATAGTCCATGCCTGATATGAATTGCAGAAGTGAGTCTGCTGTCACGTTTATGATTTTACCGGAGTCCAGCCATGATGCGTAGAATGAAGAAAACAATGCATTTGAATGAGTTTGAAGCACTTGATGATCTTGACTGTTTCTCATTTGGACGGGATTATTTTTCCAACAGTAACAGACGTCTTCAGTGGCTTCGTCTCGACAGTAACGAGGACTCAATTCTTCTGCTTTCAAGACAGATCATTTATATAGATTCATTTCATGATCGGGAAGGAGATTTTGACTGGTCCACATCCTATGTCAGAAAATTCTTTAATTCCGAGTTCATGCATATGTGCTTCAGGGATAATGAATCAAGAGGGATCCGCATTACTGATCTGCACAATGAAAAAGAAAATTTATTTTGTGTTTCAGGCGGGCCGGATACCAGGGATTATGTTTTTCTTCTCAGTTTCGAGCAGTTTCAAAAGTACCAGGAAGATATTCCGGGATCGCTTTCTATTCCTCTGCATCTTATGAACGGTACTGCAAAAAATGATTATTTCATTCCTGATACCGAGCAGCAGAAGCAGCGACGTCTTTACTATGAAAGTATAGATTATGACAGCGTTGAGGAGGTGAACAATACCAAGGATGAGGATGTTCCTGTTACTTCTGTTTCCTCTTTTTACTCAAATCTCGGATGGTGGCTGAGAACTCCCGGCATAGACAGCAGAGAGTATATGTTTGTTGACAGGTACAATCATGTATGTGAAAAAGGGATAAACGGTATTTTGGGAGTTCAGGGATACAGACCGGCCATGTGGGTAAGTAAATCTGCTCTGGCGAGGTTCGGTGAAGTAGCATAGAGAACCAGAGCAGTTCTGGCAGTTCCTGACGGTACTTGAATTTCGACTCAATAAAAATTATGCATGGGGATTTTGTATGTTCAGAAAATTTATGTTTTCAGCGATAGCTTCTCTTTTATTTTTCTGCTCTTTCTCAGCTGTTTGCAACGCCACCAGACATGTAGAACAGATCACTCTGGATGATGCATATGAGATTCTGGCGACGGTAGTTGAAGAGACCGGTATGATGGCTGAGCCTGTGGAGACTGTTGAAGGTGAGCCGTGCTACGTTATTGCCGTGGGTGATAATAAACCGGAGCAGTTTGTTGTAACAGGCAGGTACGCAGTATGCCAGTATACCAGGAAGATTTTTGTCTACGATGTACTGTCAGACAGTTTCTCTCCGGTCAATTCAAAGAAGTAAGTTCGTATAAGTTTTTCGTATTTAACCTGAAACCGCAGGTGTCATGATATCCTGATGCATTTGCTGACCTGCTTTTTCAGCGTCAGAAGTCTTCTGATCATACTGCTTTGGAAAATTCATCACGGTGTGACTCAAAGAATTCATAAAACATTCTGATATTCTCAAGCTCTGTCCAGATTCTTGTGGTCACGGGTCGTGCGTCCAGATCGTATATGGTGGTGTCCTTCATGGCAAGAAGGATCGGAGAGTGGGTGGCTATGACAAACTGGCAGTTGTAGTGCATGGCCGAATCGTAAATATACCTGCTCAGTTCCTGCTGCAGATTGATTGCAAGACTGTTTTCAGGTTCGTCCAGCAGGTAGAGAGCATCTTCGGTAATGTGATCGACAAAGTACTTAAGAGCACTTTCTCCGTTGGAGTGCATATCCACATTTCTCATAAGTCGTTCTTTCACATATTTTGACTGTGATTTCGTTTTTGCGTCGTAGCTTTCCTTCCAGTCCTCATAATCAGCCATGCTCTTAAGTTTGTGCTCGGCGTATTTTCTGGTCAGCCAGTCTTCAAACAGCTCTTCGCGGCGGTAGTCGATACCGTCGTTCAGGTAACGGACATTCAGCATAAAGTCAAATACATCGTCACTTGTCAGGATCTGGCTTTTTTCCGGGATCTCGCCACATTCAGTGTTGCATTGCTTAAGGTATTCCTTAAAAAAAGCTCCTCCGTTAAAAGCGGAATGGCGGATCACACCCAGTTTTTCTGCAATGATGTTAAGCAGGGTTGATTTTCCTGAACCGTTACCGCCATACAGAATGGTGATCGGACTGAATGTGATTGTTTCCAGACCTTCGGGAAAGATTTTGAACGGGTAAAAATTGCTGTAACAGGTACGTCGCTGAGAACATATAAAATCCTCTTCTATTATCCGACAGGGGAGATCAAGTCTGTTAAGGTAGGTTTTAAACATGGCGAACTCTCGTGGTTGCGGTTCAAATTCAGGATATTTAGAAAATTCTGCCTTTCTTTGTTTTATTCTGTGAAAACTTACTACAGTAAGGAGAATTAACTTCGTGTTATTATGACTTTAAATTTTACTGCGAATATAGTTGTCTTTCATTTGAATGTATTACAATATCAGAATTTTTATAATGTTTGTTTATAGGGTATAGTATAACAAAAACTTTTGACTTATTCTATAATATTGGGATATAGATGTAAAATATATCACAAATTTTTTAATATGCGGTATAGATGACATAATATAACACAAATGATGAAGGCGTACCGGTTCTGATCCCTGTACCCGGGTATAACAGCTGACACTGATATAACCAGTAACGTCACAATCGTATATTTGGATTCAGGATCGGGTGCATCAGGTTGATCTTCTGACACAGGCATATATGACAGGATCCTGCGGTGATTTGTCCTGTGTTAGTATGCTTCACTTCGCTGCTGTCTGTTCCTGGAGGATCTGCTTACTGATCTGCCATTCTGTCGATGACAGTGTTTTTCCCTGACTTCTTTCACTATTCGTTTTTGAGCCATCTGAATCTTTCGTTTTCTGATTCTTGAATTCTGAAGCAGATTTTTGTCTTGAAATGCGGGAAGATCGAGATGTTGACAAGTCAGTGTACTTGATTTTTTGTCTGAAACTTTATCGGGAATTCAGCCATGCCTTCACCTTCAGTAACCTCAGTAAATCTCTTCGAACTGGCACGAAAAACAATGCTCAGCACCTCGGCTGACAGAGTCTCTGTTCCTGATTTATGCGGGATAACTCTTTGTGACAGGTATCAGATCTACAGTCTGATGAATGACAGGGGAGGGGAGGCAGATCTCTATCATGCCAGAGACACTGCCGGTGCTGAATGGGTGGTTAAACTTTACCGCAGAAAAAATGCTGTAAAGGAGAATGTGCTATCAAAACTTCTCCGAAAAAAACTGCCTCATCTTGTTTATCTTGCCGATTGCGGAGAATACGAAGGATTTCAGTTTACCGTCACTCCTTTTTACGGCAGTTTCAGTCTGGGAAGCGCTGTTGCCGGCGGAGTTCGTTTCTCTGAAGATGAAATCAGAAACAGCATTCTTCCTGAAATTCTGGAAGCTCTTAAAACTCTTCATGAACTGGATATTATTCACAAGGATCTGAAGCCGGCCAACATAATAGTTTCTGAAAGTGAGGGTCTGCTTCTTGCTGATTTCGGGATCAGCACAGATCTAGCCGGCAATACTGCCGTGATGACACATACCGGTAAAACCATTCTTTACAGTGCACCGGAAACCGTAAGCGGTACTTTTCTAAGAGAATCTGATTATTATTCCCTTGGTATTACTCTTTATGAACTTGCCACAGGTGCAACCCCGTATCAGAATTTTTCTGCGGACGAAACTGAACTGAGAAAATATATTGCTGTTCAGCAGATCCCGTTTCCTGAATGGTTCCCGCAAAACCTTAGAAATCTTGTTACCGGACTTACCTACCGGGATTTGACCAACAGGCACAGTCCGGATAATCCAAATCGGCGCTGGGGATATGACGAGGCTGTGAAATGGCTGAAGGGTGAAGCAGTGCCGGTTCCCGGTGTTGTGCCGGAATCCTTATCTTCCGGTACTCCCCATGGTGCTGATTTCAGAATTCCTTATATTTTCAAGGGACAAAAATATTTTTCTCTGTCAGTACTCTGTACATCTTTGCTTTCCTCATGGGAGGATGGAAAAAAAGAAGTGGCAAGAGGTCTTCTCTCCCGTCACTTTGATGTCAACGATATGGAGAATGAGAGACAACTGTGTGAAAAGACTGAGGATGCGATGGAGAAACTTCCGGAGCAGTCAGACAGTCTCTTCTTTAAACTGGTCTACGGACTGTCTCCGAATATAAGTGGCTTCTACTGGAAGAATCTTTACTATGAAAATCTTGAGGAGTATGGAAAGGCCCTCCTGAATGAGGCTCTGAACATTCAGAAATCCATAATTGAACAGAACGGGCACTGTGCAGGAAAATTTGGTGTTTGGCTGAAGAGAACTTTGAAAACTGACAGTTGTGCCGAGGCTGTGCAGACAGTTTCTCATTGCGGCAGTTCTTCTTCTTCTGAATTCGACCGGAAACCAAAAAATTCTTCTTTGAGCGGTGCGGAGAAAGTAAATGAGTACAGAGCAGATCGTGAGCTTCTTGAGTCTGTTCCAGAGATTCTGTCCTTTGGCATCTGTGAATTTTACATGAGTCAGAAAGGTTTTGATCGAAGAGCTTCTGATAAAAAAGAAATTGGAGACAGTGCCGGTAACGTTGTTGGTGAAGAGGATAGTAATCAGGATTCCAAATGTGCAAACAAAAATGTCTCTGATATGAATGTAAAGTCGGAGGAAGGTTCTGTAAAACTTGCAGGTTATAAAGACCGGGAACCTTTCAATAATTTTTGTTCATCTGAAAAATTGGCAGATATTTCTGCAGGTGACAAAGGCAGTGATGCAAATATTTCTGTTACTAATAAATCCTCGCTGAATTCAGAGGTGCTGGTGTCATTCGTGAATGATCTTTCAAATAACAGGACATCGGTAAAAAAGGTTCTTTCTGATGATGACAAAGACTTTCTTTCTGTACTTGCTCAGAGTCTAGGGTATTGTCTTAGTGGTGAAACCACGCTTTATTTTG
>CADBNP010000220.1 GCA_902796095.1 uncultured Aeromonadales bacterium
TCTAATCAGAGATATAAACGGAAATGATATTTCAGGATGTGTCCCGTATAAAAATCTAATTCTCATTGAAAAGAGAAAAGGGTGGATTATGGATGTGGTCCATTAATCTATATTTAGTGATATAGATCACTAATTGTCAGCAACTAAAGAGTTAACTGATATGTGTTGTTGTATTGAATCGACTGAATATCTGTATGTGGATACAGAAACTACCGGACTTGATGTAAATGATGAACTGCTTTGCGTAAGTGTTCTTGACAATGATGGAAAGCTGATATATCACTCTCTTGTCAGACCATTGCATAAGACCTGCTGGGAGGCGGCTCAGAAGATAAACGGAATATCTCCGGACATGGTTAAGAATGCTCCGGAGCCTGAAACAGTTATTTCAGAGCTGGCGGAGCTTTTCAGGGGAAAGCATCTTGTTGCCTACAATATGAATTTTGATGCGAGATTTCTGAAGAATGCCGTTTCTTCAGCCGCTTCGCTTCACTGCTGCATGCTGGCATTTGCCGAGTTCAAAAAAATTCCGGATACGAAGCATGGTGGAAAATGGAAATGGCACAGGCTTGTAAACGCAGTTTCAAGCGTAAACAGGGATTTTTCCTTTAATGCCCATGACAGCAGAGAAGACTGCCGGGCGACAAGAGAAGTCTGGATGAACATTATGAAAGATCGGAATATTGCTCGGAAGTACGGCGTCAGCCGGTCTTCAGAACTGCAGTCTTTCAGCTGAGTAAAATAATTTCTGATTCAGGATCTTCTTCCCGTACGTATGTCTTAACTGTTACGCTAACAGGTAAGGTTAAAGGAAATGCGGGACTGAGAAGCTGAAGAGATCCCAAACCCTGCAACGGTTGCTGGCGAATGAGGCCGGTCATCACTTGATCCACTTTTGGGGATTGTTCTCTTCAGTCCTTATCCTTCCTGCACAGCCTGTATATCGTGTGCACAGCCGGGACCTGCTCCTGCTCCTGAATCCAGTCAGAACGTTAACATAATCCTTTTCCTGGGGAACTTTCCCGACGGAAAAGCTTTTTCTGTATCGGGTTATTTTCCCTGAATGTTCCTTGTTCGATTCAGAGTTGATGCAGTTGTTGCGGGCGTTCTCCGAAGGTTGGTTCCCGACTGCGTAAACTTTCTGCGTTTCTGCCTCAATCTGAATGCTGGTCATCCTGCTGCATTCTGTTGTCATGGAGTTGGCGTTGTGACTGTCTGAACTGCATCCTGCAGAAAGCAGAACAGTTGCTGCAAGGCAGGATATCAGGCGCACGGTCATGGAACAGGGCAGAGTACCTGTATGTTTTTCTTCTCTTGTCATTCAGTCTTTTTCCTGTGGATTTTCTGAGAGCGGTTTTTTTATGCGGGTAAGGTCTGAGCAGTTCAGGACGTTGCTCAGGGAATCCGCGAATCAGCTCAAGATGAACTGCAGAATTTGATCAGCTCCTGTTTCAGCTTCAGTTTCTGATCCTTATATTTTGCGACTTTTGCTGCTGTTTATCTTTTTTTCCAGTATCCCGGAAGGGAAAATATTTTGCTTCATCCATGCGGGAGAATCTCTTTTGAGTCGGCCGAAGCGAATACGGTTTCGGCGGCTGAAATTTGCGGAAACAGGCAAAACTTCACAATATGAGGAACGGCAATCTTTGAGCAGACTAAAACCAGCAGGTGTTATGAGCCGGAGATCCTGTTGCTCACGATCATGATGACGAGGTTCAGACCGGTGCGTACAAAAACTTCATTAACAGTTTCTGCAACGAAATGTTTGAGATTCAGGGCAAAAATTTTTCTGACAGACTGCAGTATCTACGGGATCTATGAGGAGAGGACTCCCGTCATCGTATGCGCCGTGCCATTGTGCAGAGTATTTCCTGACGTGCGAAGAGATGACTTCCTGCAGAACAGGAAACCGCGACATTGCGGTTTGAGATAATCTGTGACTCAGCTTCCGGTATGCAGACGTGTATTCCCGGGCTATGTACATCCAAAGATGTTGTTATGTAATGATCTGTTTTGTCATATTACTGTTTTGATCATCTGAGTGAAATATTTCTGAAAATTCTTGAAAATTTCTTCAAAATGCCGAATTTGTTGCAAATTATGTATAAATAATGACGTTATTCTTTACATCTAAGATGATTTGCTGTACAATTCTTCAGCATGTTTGGAATTATTTCTGTTTTAATGTCTGATGCAAAATCCTGTGTGAAGAATTTTCATGATAATTTTAGACAGAACCTGCTTTGCCATAACCCGGCTGTCCGCTGACGGAACTGAAGAAAACCGCAGTGTCGAAAGAAGGTATGATCTTCTGCAGAAGGATGATTTGAAGTGTACATACTGCGGCTCATCCTGCAATCTGTACGGTCACACACGAAAGAGGGTGATTGATATTGTCAGATCTGACAGTATTTTCGATGTTCATACTGTTGTCCGTGCAGTCTGCACCAATGAGAATTGTCCCGGCGGCGACAGTCGGGATATCTCGCATGACAGCAGAAAGGGCAGGGTTACACACACTGTTTTTCCGGATTCTCTGATCCCTTATTTTTGCTACACGGCCGAATTTGTTGCCGATATAGCTGTGGCAAGAAGAATATGGCTCGACTGCATGAGATCATCCCCAAAAGCTTCAGGTCGAAGGACAGTCAACCTGATGTTTGACGGAAACAGTCAGATATCGGATTTGAAGCGAAAATATGAAAGCCGGAGATCCGGTCTTTGGAATTTCTGTTTTAGAGAGTTCATATCAGCCAGCAGTCCAAAAAGCAGACCGTCCATTGCTGACAGGTTTGTAGCCTACATTGACGAAAGGGAGCATGTCTGAGTTTTTGCCGCATGCAGGCAGGTTCAGCCGTCATCA
>CADBNP010000221.1 GCA_902796095.1 uncultured Aeromonadales bacterium
CGGCAATTCACAAGTCGCTGTTTATCATGTAGAATTGAACTGTGTTATCAGATGAGCGGACAGGCAGAAAACTCTGAACTGCAGAAAAAAATGGATAATGTCAAAGGAGGATCCTCCAGATCCGCCGCTCTGTATTGTCAGCCTGCCGTCTGAAGTGTACTCTCATGACAGTATCACCGCGTTTCATCCGCAGGGGATGAGTTTTTAAATAAGTTCTCCGGGAAATCATCCTGAAAATGATTTTCCGATCACAGGGTAAAAGGAGCAAACAATGGCAGATATTATCGAAATCAATGATCAGAACTTCGAAGAAAAGGTAGCAAAGTCATCAGTACCTGTACTTCTTGACTTATGGGCACCGTGGTGCGGTCCGTGCCGTTCTCTCGGAGAAATCATCAAGGATGCGGCACCGGAAATTCAGGGAGTTGTTATCGGCAAGCTGAATGTGGATGAAAACGAGGATATTCCGCAGAGACTTCATGTAAGCAGCATTCCTCTTCTTGTCATGTTCAAGGACGGTAAGGCTGTAGATAAAAGCGTCGGGCTTATCTCCAAAAATGAACTGATTAAATTTATCGACAGGAACAAATAATAACAGCATAAATCCCCGCCTCATCCGGAGCTTCAGACTGTCATTAAACAGACAGCGAAATGTCCCGGAGCGTCCTGGCAGCTGCTTCAGAGGGGGGCTTTCATGGAACGGTGCTTTCACGGAACATATCATAGTGAGAAGTTTCATGATAAGTTTCCTGACAAAAGTCTGACAGGCGCATTCCGGAAACGTCCCGGGATGAGGTTCTTCTCTCGTTCCCGGGAATGTGCTGAAAAGGGATTTGTCAGGATTTCCTCTCTTTTGAAAGGACAGTCCTCCGGTTGCCGCCGGGGGATTTTTTTATCTGCAGTATGCCCGTCTCCGCCGGGATCCTGCTGACAGTTTCCTCCCGTCTTCACGGCAGACAGGTTTGTTTCAGCCGCCAGTGTCTGTCCGGTCAGAGTCTTTTTTTTGCCCCGTCCGCGGAGCCGGAACAGGTCAGGTCTGTCTTTCCGCCTGCACTGGCGATGTCCGGTTCACCCGAAAAAAAGAAAGGCAGGATCAAATCCCGCCTGAAAGAATAAAACACATCAGAAGAAATCTGCTGCTATTCCTTTTCGTCCTCTGAACTTTCCGGTTCGGCTGATAAATCTTCCTTCACGCTCATGCCGAAACCGAGATCATCGTCATCGTCATCATCATCTTCAGCGCCTTCGTCAAGTTCATCAGCTGCCTGCATCTTCATTGAAAATTCCTTGAAGGACATTTCATTCAGAAAACCCTCGCCGATCTGATCATTCTCGCCGAGCGAAAGGTTGTCATCAAGACCGGAAATAGGCTCTGACAAATCCTGTGTCTGCTGATCAAGTCTGTCAAGGGTTTCCTTTGAAATCAGATCTTCTTCAATTTCTCTAAGAGCTATAACTGTCGGCTTGTCATTTTCCTCATCCACAAGCGGTTTCTTGCCGCCGATGGCGATCTGTCTGGCACGGCGGGCCGCAAGCAGAACCAGATCAAAACGGTTGCCAACCTTCTGTACAGCATCTTCAACTGTTATACGAGCCATTGTCCTCTCCAATCCCTTTGTTCAATCCCCGCAAAAAACGGGCTGAAAAAATAACCACGTTATTATAGACGAAAGTCTGATCAAATTACAGTTTTTTTTGATCTGTGTCGATTTTTTCGCGACGGCTTTTTTACTTTGCATCATGCTGCGCAGCTTCTCCGCGGTGCGTTCTCCTCTTTTTTCATACCGGAGCCGGATGCATGATTTATTCCTGATGCATGAAGAAGAAAGAACAGATCTTCTGGCTGAACCGGTTCACAGGATCCGGATCCGCCGCTGAATTCAGCCAGTGCTGCAATGTGCCGGCACAGCCGCATTTGTCACCGGCATGTCGCCCGTCTCGCCGTGTGCTGATTCGACCGGAGACAAGATTTGCGTTCATACCGGCATGTCGCCCGTATCGCCGCGTGCCATGCTTCAGCAGTCTGCCGGACGGCCTGGCGTACCTGCCGTGTATGCTGAAGCTATATCTCGTTCTTCAAGAATATTGTGTGATCATACCTGTCTTCCGCAGCCAAATTACTAAATTAGCATAAGCTAACCAATCGTGCAGCACCTAATATCAAGGATCTGCACGTTTTTTGTTTTTTGAATTTTAGTGGAATTATATGGTGCTACATGGTGGCAACGTGTTATAATACCTTTAGCGTCTTGTAACAGTCCTTACCGAGGTCATATGTTTCTGTCTATCAAAAAAGCTGGCGGTGGTAGATATCTTTATCTTATCGAGTCGGTTTACGATCCGGATA
>CADBNP010000222.1 GCA_902796095.1 uncultured Aeromonadales bacterium
CAGAGAAGAGCAGAAGGTTTCAATGGAGCCAGTGCGGGCACCGGATAGTTACAGTCTACATTACAAACCCAGCAATATCAATGCTCCAGAGTGGCTTTTGCGAGCGAGGTTACAAAAATAACGAAATTTTGCTTCAAAACGGGGTCCATCTCGTTTTTATGCAAATAATCATCAATAAATTCAAAGAGTTACGGTTTGCGAGCGAGACTAGTGATCAACTTCACATAAAAATCGTTTTTGCAGACCAATTCACAAAAATCGTTCACTATGGGTTAACATTTAGAGTCATTTGAAACCATAATACGTTTTTCATGAATTTCAAAGTCCACAGAAATTTGATTTACATCAAAATTTGTCAGACCTTGTCCACCGCGCAGGATACTTTTTGTATATGTGTAAATAGAGAGAGTGTGTGAGGGTACCGAAACGACATATTGTGATCAAATGCCAGATCTTCGAACCGTAAAACTCCATGATCCTCACACCAGGATACTGACGTCCATCCAGTCTGAAGAAACAGATCAGAATTGAGTAAAACTGCCGACTCCCGTTACCACCAGGAATCTGTCAAAGGGCATTATCATAAGCAGATGCTGTTATCTTCAACATCCGGCGACGAATGAAAATCTCTGCAAAACTCAAATCAGATTTGAACAGGCAGCCAGTCAGCGCCTCTCATGCCGAAAGTTCTTTCCAGACTTCATCATCTGCTGCATATTTCAGGGTGACTCCCTGTCGGAAGCAAAATCGCATTCGCACACGCAAAAAAACACCCGCCGGTGGTCTGGCAGGTGCATGAACAAATAGAAATCAAACAGGATCTCTGTTATCTCTCATAAAATACAGGGATCACGATCCCGTTAGCCTGAAGCTCTTTCTTGGCAGCCTCAAGGTACTGAGCAATAACTGCAAAGTAGTTGCTGTTCTCGGTCCACACCTTGATTGACATCTTTACAGCATGGTTGGTAAGAGCCTCAACAGTAACTGAAGGCTCGGTATCCTTGCTGATAATGTCGATTTTCTTTGCAACACCAACCAGAATTTCCTTAACCTTTTCAATATCGGAGTTGTAGTCCACATTAATGTTCATGTCAACACGGCGGTTAGGCATTCTTGATACATTGGTAATGTTGCCGGCAAGAATTGCTCCGTTAGGAACAACTACAAACTTGTTGTCAGGAGTCAGAAGAGTTGTATTGAAAATGCTGACCTCCTGCACTGCACCCTCGGCGCCGCCTGCAATGATATACTCACCGACCTTGATAGGACGAAACAGAATAATAATGACACCGGAGGAGAAGTTTGAAAGAGAGCCCTGAAGAGCCATGCCGATGGCCAGACCTGCGGCACCGATAATGGCAACCAGAGATGTGGTCTGTATTCCAAGATTGTCGAGAGCGGCAATTACAACAAAAGCCAGAACGATGAACTTGAAGACCTCGCCCACAAAATGACTGATGGTCGGATCAACCTTTCTGCTGTCCAGGATCTTGACCAGCACGTATCTTACAAACTTTGCAGCAAAATAACCGAGAATGAGAATGACCAGTGAAATTGCGGCGTTGATAGCAAAATCAATGATCATGGTCTGGTGAGCCTCCCACCATTTAGCCACCAGAGACAGGGACTGAGTAGCCTTGTCTGTAATAGAAGCAGTATCTGCCATAATTTTTCCTCAAAAATTACCTAGTTCCGGTATGACCGAATCCGCCCTCACCGCGTTCGGTGGAGTCAAATTCCTCAACCAAATTAAAAGAAACCTGCAGCACAGGCAAAAATACAAGCTGGGCTATTCTGTCACCGAGATTAACTGTAAAGGGCTCTTTTCCACGATTCCAAAGTGATACCATCAGCGGACCCTGGTAATCAGAGTCAATCAGTCCCACCAGATTTCCAAGTACAATGCCATGCTTATGTCCAAGCCCGGACCGCGGTAGAATTGTAGCACAGATCCCCGGATCTTTAATGTAAATTGCCATGCCTGTAGGGATCAGAACAGTCTCTCCCGGGGCAACCGTAACTGAATCCCCGCTGATCATTGCCTTTAAGTCCACACCTGCCGAACCCTCCGTCCCGTACGCCGGAAGATCAAACTCCCGTCCGAGACGCCCGTCCAGGATTTTCATATCGATTTTTTTTCTTTCCACTTGATCACCTTTCAAAACAGTTAAATCCTGTATCCCGCCGATCTGCTCCTTCTGCAGATCCGGCACTTCACTGTCTGCCGTTTTCCTCAGATTCGGATAATGCTGCAGTTTCAGCCAGCTCGCAGTTGATGGCATCAATAATTCTGAGAGCCAGATCCTCCTTGCTCATTTTAGGAACAGGAGTCTCCCTGCCGTTCCTGTAAATGATGGTGGCCTCGTTGTCGTCACTGTTGAAACCGGTCAGAGGAGATGAAACATCATTGGCGATAATCATATCCAGATTTTTAGACTGAAGCTTGTGCCGTGCATAAACCAGCAGATCATCTGTTTCGGCGGCAAAACCCACGGTAAAAAGATTGTCCAGGGCGGCAACAGTTTTAATAATATCCGGATTCTGGGTCAGTGACAGCTTAAAGCCGTCGTTGGCAGTTTTTTTAATCTTGCTCTCGGATACGCTGGACGGTTTGAAGTCCGCAACGGCGGCACAGCCAATGAAGCATTCCGCATCTCTGGCCTCCCGCCAGGCATGCTCCAGCATTTCAGAGGCGGTCCTGATCCTGACTGTTTCAACGCCCACCGGATCCGGAAGAGAAACTGGTCCGGAAACCAGTTTCACCTTCCATCCCCTGACGGCGGCAGCCTGGGCCAGGGCATAGCCCATCTTTCCGGAACTGCGGTTGGTTATGCAGCGAACAGGATCTATGGGCTCCTCGGTAGGACCTGCAGTTATAACCATGCGCCGGTTCTGTCCGGAGGCAATCAGCATGGATGCGGTCTGTCTGAAAATTTCAGCCGGCTCGCTCATTCTTCCTCTGCCGATATCCCCGCAGGCCTGGTATCCTGAATCCGGTCCGACAAGAGCAATTCCCCTCTCCTTCAGAATACGGAGATTATTCTGTGTTGCCGCATTCTCATACATGGCACAGTTCATGGCGGGAGCCACCACCAGGGGTGCCCTTGACGCCAGTACTGCGGAAGTAAGCAGATTGTCCGCAATGCCGCAGGCGATTTTGGCAATGGTGTTTGCCGTAGCCGGCGCTATCACCGCAAGATCTGCCCATCTGGCCGCGCGGATATGATCGATCCCGGTATTGGAGGCGGCAAAGGTGTCAGTCAGAACCTCCCTTCCGGTAAGAGATGCCAGCGTAAGCGGAGTAATGAAATTAACCGCAGCCGGCGTCATTACTGCCATAACATCCGCGCCGGCCTTCTGCCACAGTCTTACAAGTTCACAGCTCTTATAGGCTGCGATACCGCCGGTTATACCGAGAAGAATTTTTTTACCCTTTAAAATTTCCATGCAGCAAGTCCTGATAATCAACCCTGAAGAAAGCGGGCAAATGTAAATGTAAATGTAAATGTAAACGTAAACGCAAAATGCAGAATGAAACTGAAAAATAAAACCCGGACTGTTCCGGGATTATGCAGACCACAGCAAACAGACCGGATCATCAGCTGCAGTCTTAAGTTTCAGACACACTCTGAATTATCTGCTTACGCCCTGCAGTTCCTTTCATAAATCTGCAGATTCTTCCAGACGGAAACTGATACAGACCCTATCTGAAACAGAAACAGAAACAGAAACTGAAACTGAAACCCAAACTCAGACAAAAGAAGAAGCGGAAACTAAACCGAAAGTCTAGCCTGAACAGACCCGGACATCATCCGAGATCAATCAGATGTCTGGAAAGAGCCGGCACCGGAAGATACCTGTCCTTCAGGCGCTGATCATGAACGTAATCGTTGCAGATCTCTATTCTCCAGTCCCGGTGAAGTTTCTTTTTAAGCATGCGGACTATTCGGGCGTAGTTGTAGCTGTCATCCACATTGCTGTCCACATGAAAGAGTCCGTACCAGCGCTCACCTATGCACCTCATGATCACGGAAGCTGTATCCTCCATGTAGCTGCAGGCGGGGATCCAGAGCTCGGAGCATGAAACATGACCGTTTTTCTTCTGCTCCTCATCAAGATGATGCACCATGTTGTTGCCGGTGCCGTTCTCGTTGATCTGCCAGCCAAGTCTGAGCACGCAGGATTTGCTGTTCGCCGCTCTCACTGCCTGTTCGCAGCGGATCTTGTACTGACCGTAGGATTCATTGCTGTCGGTCACGTCATCAATCGTATACGGACCGTTGCGCCGGTTGCTGAACACCATGGCAGTGCTGGAGAAAACCACTGGAATGCCGTTCTCACCGGCAAAGCGGGAAAGAAG
>CADBNP010000223.1 GCA_902796095.1 uncultured Aeromonadales bacterium
CAAAAAACTCCGACATAAAAAAACCGAAATTTGACAGAATATAAACAACGACCTTGTGCAACCTGATAATTCGCCAGAAGTGACGACTCTTATTGCACATTCTCCTCTTTTCAAGATTTTCCGTTTCAAAATTTTAATAAAAACTGTGACAAAAAGCATTTTTTTCATTAGAATATGCGCAAAATATTTAAGCTGGTTTGAACAACTTTATACGGAGGGAATCTTTCCTGGCGAGAGCCCGAGAGAGATCTATTTGCTAATGAAAAAAACTAAGATTGTATGTACTATCGGACCTAAGTCTGAAAACAAAGTTATGATGTCCAAGCTTCTTGCTGCAGGCATGAACGTTATGCGTCTGAACTTCTCCCACGGTGACTTCTGGGAACACGGCGGAAGAATGATCAACCTGAGAGCCCTCATGGCAGAAACAGGAAAGATCTGTGCCATTCTTCTGGACACAAAGGGTCCTGAAATCCGCACCAACGACATGAAGGATGATCAGGAGGTTACCCTCGAAGCAGGACAGAAGTTTGTTCTCACCGTAGACGGAACAGTTCTCGGAGACAAGAATAGAGTATCCGTTACATACGCCAACCTCAATAAAGATCTCAAGCCAGGCGACACAGTTCTTCTCGATGACGGTCTCATCGGTCTGACCGTTGAAAAAATCGAAGGAACAGAGATAATCTGCACTGTTCAGAACACCGGAGTTCTCGGCTCCCACAAGGGTGTTAACCTTCCGAATGTTATAACCTCACTGCCAGCTCTGTCTGAAAAGGATGAAATCGATCTGAGATTCGGATGCGAAAGAGAGGTTGACTTCATTGCCGCATCATTTATCCGTAAAAAGGAAGATGTTCTTAATATACGTAAATTCCTCGACACCAACGGCGGCAATGACATCAAGATCATTTCCAAGATTGAGAACCAGGAAGGTCTCAACAACTTTGACGAAATTCTTGAAGTATCTGACGGCATAATGGTAGCCCGCGGTGACATGGGTGTTGAAATTCCATTCCAGGACGTTATATTTGCCCAGAAGATGATTATCAGAAAGTGCAACAAGGCCGGCAAGTTCGTTATTACTGCAACTCAGATGCTCGAATCAATGCAGAAAAACCCTCGTCCAACACGTGCCGAGGCCGGTGACGTTGCAAATGCAATTCTCGACGGTACCGATGCTGTAATGCTTTCCGGTGAATCAGCAAAGGGTAAATATCCGGAGGAAGCAGTCAGGACAATGAACACCATCTGCGAAAGAACAGATCCGCACGTTCTGGTTCGTCTTGACATTGAAGAAAAGAGTGTTGTCAAGAAGCACATCACCGAGGCTGTCTGCCGCGGTGCCGTAAAGACGGCCGAAACAACAGACGCTTCTCTTATTGTTGTTACAACCCGTCACGGCAATACAGCTCAGAAAGTACGCAAGTACTTCCCTGCAGCTCCGATTCTGGCTATCACGCCAAATCTGAAAACCGCAAAGCAGCTCTGCCCGGTCAAGGGTGTGTTCCCTTATGTTATCGATCACGAATTCAATCATACCGATGAATTCTTCCAGCTCGGCAAGAAGCTCGCTCTTGAACTTGGCCTTGCAAAGCCTGGCGATCGTATCGTTACTGTTTCCGGAGCTCTGGTTCCATCAGGACATACAAACACAGCCTCCGTACACGTACTTTAATCAGATGTTTCAGACAGTCTGAATAAAGTAACAAGCCCGCAGTCCGCGGGCTTTTTGTTCAGTGAAAAGCTCTTACTCACACAGTTCTAATTCCAGACTGACTAAGGCTGAATAAATCAAATAATAGCGGGCAGCCAGTCTACATGGAATCTCTGGCGACAATTCCAAACTTTTTCATTTTCTCCACCAGCGTGGTGCGTCTCATTCCCAGAAGCTCAGCTGCCCTGGCCGTAACTCCGTTTACCTTGTCCAGAGCCTGTCTGATCATATTAGTCTCAAGATCCGAAAGCATATCCTTCAGATTGATACCTTCGTCCGGCAGGATCTGAGCAAACGCTGAAGATTCCTCATCCATGCATGCCGCGGCATCGCCGGTACCTAGGGATGCTGCAGAAGGATGCTTCTGTTCATTGTCTGAGTCAGAAAACATGGCAAGAAGAGCTGCACGCTCACTTGCCGGAGACATATCTTCCTCAGGTGGCTTCTTGTCCACACCGTACTGATATTTCACCGGCAGATCCACATCATCCACTATGCAGTTCGGATGAAGGATCATAAGACGCTCCACCAGATTTGAAAGTTCACGGACATTTCCTGGCCAGCCATGCTGCATGAGAGAGGAAATAGCTCTCTGGGTAAAACGGATATTAACCCTGTGCTCAAGTGAATGCCTGGATATGAGTTCCTGCAGAAGAAGAGGGATATCATCAGTTCTGTCCCTGAGTGGAGGTGTATCAATAGGAAAAACATTCAAACGGTAAAACAGATCCTCTCGAAACTTGCCCTCGGCAATCATTTCCTCAAGATGGCGGTGGGTGGCGGCAATAACACGGACATCAGCCTTGATGGGGCGGCTTCCACCTACACGCTCAAAGCAGCGTTCCTGAAGCACACGCAGCAGTTTAACCTGCATAGGCATTGGCATATCACCGATTTCATCAAGAAATATAGTTCCGGATTCAGCCATTTCAAAACGTCCCTTGCGGGAGCTGATGGCACCGGTAAAAGCACCCTTTTCATGGCCAAACAGTTCGGACTCAAGAAGATCCGGAGGAATTGCACCGCAGTTGATGGGAACAAAGGGACCGGTTCTGCGGTTTGAAAGTTCATGAACAGATCTTGCCACAACCTCCTTGCCGGTTCCGGATTCACCCAGGATCAGAACGTTGGCGTCCGTGGTGGCGACCTGCTCGATCAGATGTCTAACCTCCCTGATGGCACTTCCCTGCCCCACAAGGAGTTTCAGAAGAGTTTCATTGCCTGCCGCCCCCTTTGAATTTTTTCTTGGATGCATGGCGTAAAAGGACTGGCAGTACCTCATCTGCTGGGTAAAATCATCCAGTTCGAATGGAGCCTTGACATACCCCATCATGTTGGCATTGCTGTACTCCACATTGAGATTAATACCGATAAAAGGAATCCTTGGATATTTCACAAGAAGCTGAGGAAGAGAAACCGTGGATACATCACCGATAATCACGGCTGTCATTTCATCAGAATCATCAAGATATGCAAGACAGTCTTCCTCGCTTCCGCTCTGCCATGAAATTCCCAGGAACCCTGCTATGGTTTCTATCTGCTGTCTGCGTTCACTGTCACCGTCAAGGATGAGCAAATTGCCGTCAAAATCCACATTTCCTCCCAACCGCATCTGCAGTTCTCTGATTTCTTACAGAATAATTGTATATTTCGTCATCAGAAAAAAATTTGATCTGAAAAACAAAAGGCGGAAAATTGACTGACAGTCAATATTATGACAACAGATAAAGAACTGACAAAATGTAAGACAGATCGAACAATACAAGCAGTGAAAGTTATATCATTCTCATAATGAATGCGGTATACGCCACCTGTATCCTGCAGGATCATGGCAGTCTGGAACAGACTGGTATGCATCGATGAATACCGGGCAACGGAGGAACAATATGATAGACGGAAAAAGCATACTTATTACCGGAGGTACAGGATCTTTCGGCAAGGCATTCACCGAACACCTGCTGAAAAACTACAGACCGCGCAAAATCATTATTTTTTCCCGTGATGAACTGAAACAGTTCGAAATGAGCCAGATGTATAACGGTTC
>CADBNP010000224.1 GCA_902796095.1 uncultured Aeromonadales bacterium
TTTAAGGGAAGAATCAGACTTTTGATCTGTAACCTGAGCAGAAGAAATCTGAAATTATGTGAAGCCAGAATGATTTGAACAGTCTGGCCACAGGGTGTTTTTGATATTAGAGATCCTGTTTGTTTTTTGGGGTGTTTGTCTGCATTGCAGAATGATCCGGCTGTATGTGAACAGATTTGATTTGCCGGACTTGTCCTATATGCATTTCATTCTTAAATGTGCAGGATTGCAGGACTGCACAAAAATGAGGTGAAGTACATGAGGCAGACAGAATATCTTTTTTCGATTGTGCAGGAAAGGTAATAATATAGAGAATGTATTATTCGTTGATAGGGCTGCTTGCTCTGCTGATCCTTGTAATCACCAATTATGATGTTCTTTTCATAAGAAGAAATGCCGGCATTACCAGGGTTCACAAGAGTTATCGTCTTTTTCTGATTTCTGTTATCTTATACTACGTCTCGGACATTTTGTGGGGTGCCTTTGAGGCTCTCTCCATGATTGAGTTCCTGTATGCTGATACTGAAATTTATTTTCTTGCCATGGCCCTCGGTATACTCTTCTGGACAAAGTATGTAACCGCGTATCTGCAGAATAATAACGGCTTTCGCAGGTTCCTGAGGTACTCGGGAAATGTCTTTTTTGCCGGAGTTACCACAGCTACATTCATAAATCTCGTTTCTCCTGTTATGTTTTATTTTGATCATGATGGAGTATACCATCCTGGACCGGCCCGCTATGTGACTCTGATTGTGCAGATAACTCTCCTTTTTCTGACATCTGTTTATGTCCTTTTTGTTTATTCAAAATCTGGGAATCAGGTAAAATGCCGTTATCTCATTGTCGGGCTTTCGGGACTGATAATGCTTCTCTTTATATTTATTCAGATTTTTTATCCGTATCTTCCTCTTTATGCCATCGGATATATGCTGAGTTGCTGTCTTCTTCGTACTATGGTTGTTGAAAATGAAAGAGAGGAATACCGCAGGGAACTTGAAGTTGCACTGTATCGGGAGCGTCAGCATATTAAGGAACTGGATACGGCATGGAGACTTGCATACACTGATTCACTTACCGGAGCAAAGAGTCCGCTGGCTTTTTCTGAAATGATTGCCCGGTATGATGAGGTTATTTCCAGAGGAAATCCTGAAAATTTTGCCGTTCTCGTCTTTGATGTTAACGGACTCAAGCATATAAATGATACTCTGGGACATGCTACCGGGGATGAATATATTGTGTCGGCTTTCCGAATTATCAGCAATGTTTTTGTCCACAGTTCTGTGTACAGAGTCGGCGGTGATGAATTTGTCTCGATACTGGAGAAAGAGGATTACAGCAAAAAGAACGATTTGATGGATATGTTCAACTATCAGATAGAGAAAAATATTGAAAACGGATCTGTTGTGATAGCTGCAGGTATGGCTGATTATATCCACGGCACTGACAACAGTTTTAAAAGAGTTTTTCAACGGGCTGATCGGATGATGTATGAACGCAAAAAGGAATTGAAAAAATCGGAACCTGTCTGATTGGGATTTTATTTGCTCCATGAGTGCGGTTCCTGTTGCTGATGATGTCTGGAAACTTTTCTTGTATTCTGTTTCCGGTTCTATTTAATGGTTCTACATAAAAACATGCTGTTTGATTTTTCGGGGCTGTCTGCGGGTTTTATCATGCTTGTAAGAAGATATTCGTCTCCGCTTGGTGATTTAATTGCTTCTTCAGATGGTGATTCTCTGCTTGGGTTAAGGTTTGATGATCAGAACGATGCTCCGGAGAATACTGTTTACTCTCAAGAAACTGATATTTTCAGACAACTGGATCTGTGGCTGGATATCTATTTCAGCGGTCGGGATCCGAAGTTTACACCGAAACTCGGCATATGTGCCTCAGCATTTCAGCAGACAGTATGGAGGATCCTTCTTACTATTCCTTTCGGTGCCACAATGACATACGGTGAGATAGCAGCAAAAATATCAGAAAAAGATGGTTCATGTATGTCTGCCCGTGCAGTCGGCAGGGCGGTGGGACATAATCAGTTTGCTCTTGTTGTTCCCTGCCATCGTGTTATCGGCTCAGACGGATCGCTTACCGGTTATGCCTGGGGTCTTCACAGAAAGAGTATTCTGCTTTCTATGGAAAAGGCTGGGGAACGTTTTTCCAGACTGTCATAGTAACTGATTTAGTCTCTTTCTGTGAAAAATCTTTCTTTTTCGGTCCTTTGGGATACTGCAAGAAGTGGCTATGAAGAATACTGAAAAAATAACAGATGATCTGATTCATCTTCAGGATCTCAAATATCGTGATTTCCAGAGCCGTCTGATTCCTGGTGTAGATCCCGGTTCCTTTATCGGTGTCAGAACACCTGATTTAAGAAAAATGGCCCGTGCCATGTACGGTACGGAGGAATGCAGGATATTTTTAAGTACTCTGCCTCATCGTTATTTTGATGAAAATCAGCTTCATGCCTTTATGCTTGATCTGAATACTGATTTTATTGATTGTGTGGAGAAAACGAATATTTTTCTGCCTTACGTTGATAACTGGGCCACATGTGATCAGTTTTCTCCTAAAATCTTCAGAAAGCACCGTAAAGAACTTCTTCAGTTCATCAGAATCTGGATCAGTTCAGATCGGACTTTTACCTTGAGATTCGGGATTAAAATGCTCATGTCACATTTTCTGGATGATGAATTTGATCCTGCGTATCTCCGAATGGTTTCTGAGATCCGATCCGGTGAATATTATGTAAAAATGATGATAGCATGGTATTTTGCGACAGCTCTGGCAAAGCAGTACGAGACAGCATTTCCGTTTATAAAGGAAGGCATACTGGATCCGTGGACTCATAACAGAACCATACAGAAGTCTCTTGAAAGTTTTCGTATCAGTCAGGAGAAAAAAACGGAACTTAAGACCTTTCGAAGGTGATTTATCTGGATTTGCCTTCGGGGTTGAATGCTGTATCCTGAGAAACTAATTGCCTGTTGAGTTGTATTTAAAGGTTTTTATTTGGTCTCGTTTTATGGATGCATGAATGATTAGTGAAAGATGCCAGGATTTGCATCTTAATCTTTATTGTGTATGAATGTGCATTTTATGAATATAAGCTGTTTAACGGCAGATTAATATGGGTTGATAAGTGCGGAGGTGTGTATGAACGAAGTTCTCAGAGCTATAAAGGAAAGACGGAGTATTCGCAGATTCAGAGCTGATATGCCAAAAAAAGATGATCTTGATCAGATTATTGAGGCAGGTCTCTACGCTGCCAACGGTCGCGGAAAGCAGGCGACCATTATAGTGGCTGTCACCGAAAAGAAAGTTCGTGACAGGCTTTCTGCGGTGAACTGCAGTATCGGCGGATGGAAAGAAGATTTTGATCCATTTTACGGTGCTCCTGCTATTCTGGTGGTACTTGCAGATAAAAACAATTCAAACAGGATCTATGACGGAAGTCTTGTTATGGGAAATATGATGCTTGCTGCTCATTCACTCGGTCTTGGAAGTATCTGGATTCATCGCGCGAAGGAAGAGTTTGAGATGCCGGAATTCCAGGAACTGCTCAGAAGTGCAGGAGTAACCGGTGAGTGGGAAGGTATCGGTCACTGTGCCGTTGGATACATCGATGGAGATGTTCCGCATCCGGCTGAACGTAAGGAAGGCAGAGTATTCTGGGTACAGTGATTTTTTGAAAATCTTGGGTGGATCGATGATTTTGAGATGGTTAATTTAGTTTGTCCAAAATTCATGTCGGGTTTATTTTAATTTGTCTAATTTTTGAGATCTATATAAATTTCGCAGGATTCATATATTATACCAGAGTTTTTGATTTCGGAGCCTAAAAAAAGTGGCAAAAACCCTTATCGGAACTGGATTTTTGCCAAATCAAAATTGTCAAATTAGTGGGTGCGAAAA
>CADBNP010000225.1 GCA_902796095.1 uncultured Aeromonadales bacterium
ATACCCTGAGCGTACATAGCATTTGCAACCTTCAGGAAGCCGGCAATGTTTGCACCGGATACCAGATTGTTCTTGTCGCCGGTGTACTCTTCAGCAGCCTTTGAAGCGTTCTCATAAATTGATTTCATGATGTTCTTCAGCTTGGCATCAACTTCTTCGAATGTCCATTCAAGTCTCTGGGAGTTCTGGCTCATTTCCAGAGCTGATGTTGCAACACCGCCTGCATTGGCAGCCTTTGCAGGTCCGAAGAGGATCTTGCTGGACTGGTATACTGCAATGGCTTCGTTGGTTGAAGGCATGTTTGCACCTTCACCTACAGCCCAGCAGCCGTTGCTGATAAGGATCTTTGCGGATTCCTCATTGATTTCATTCTGGGTTGCGCATGGAAGTGCGATATCACACTTGATGGTCCAGATGCCTCTGCAGCCTTCATGATATTCTGCATCGCTGTGGTAGTTCAGATAATCCTTGATACGACCGCGCTTAACTTCCTTGATTTCCTTGACTGCTGCCAGATCAATTCCGTTCTTGTCATAGATGTAGCCGTTGGAATCGCTGAGAGCCACTACCTTGGCGCCCATCTGGGTTGCCTTTTCCGTAGCGTAGATGGCAACGTTGCCGGAGCCGGAAACTACTACAGTCTTACCTTCAAAGCTCTTGCCGTTGGCCTTGAGCAGATTGTCCATGAAGTAGCACAGACCGTAGCCGGTGGCTTCGGTACGGGCAAGAGAACCGCCCCAGCCCAGTCCCTTGCCGGTAAGAACGCCGGTGAACTCGTTGCGGAGTCTCTTGTACTGACCGTAGAGATAGCCGATTTCACGACCGCCTACGCCGATATCACCTGCAGGAACGTCGGTATCAGCACCGATGTGCTTGCTTAATTCTGTCATGAAGCTCTGGCAGAAAGCCATGATTTCACGATCTGACTTGCCCTTTGGATCAAAGTCTGAACCGCCCTTGCCGCCGCCGATAGGAAGAGTGGTTAATGAATTCTTGAAAATCTGTTCGAAACCGAGGAACTTGATAATGCCCAGATTTACAGAAGGGTGGAATCTCAGACCTCCCTTGTAAGGACCGATAGCTGAATTGAACTGAACTCTGTAGCCGCGGTTAACTTGAACTTTACCCTGATCATCAACCCATGATACACGGAACATGATCTGTCTTTCAGGTTCAACAATACGATCTACAATACCAGCAGCGAGCCATTCTGGGTGCTTTTCTACGATTGGCTCGAGAGACTCGAGAACTTCGTAAACGGCCTGATGGAATTCTGGCTGACCTGGATTGCGAGCCAAAACGCTGTCATATACAGATTGTAATAATTTCATAGTGTTACCTTCGTAAGTACAAACATTAAAACTAACAGATGGTTATCTGTGACTTTATGAGCATAATATATATCATAAAAAATGCTCATGCAAGTGAAAGTTTGTTTTATTAATTTTTAATGTATAAAAGTAATTTTTATTAAGTTTTAAACAGATATTTCTTAATATTTATCGGATTATCATAATCGATCGCTTAATTGTTAAGCAGTGAACAGCTGCCGCGGCAGGATTTTTTGTATCTGTCCAGGCCTGGAAAATAAACATCCCGGTGCAGCTGCACGGTTTCAGATCGGAAGTCCCGCTTCAGCGGTCCTGTAAGTCCGTGGATCCGAATTCCGCCATATTGCAGAGTTATTTGTCTCAAAACACAAGTCTTTTCTGACCGTGTTCCGTATTCCGCTCCGGGGATGTTTTTCAGCAGGATTCAGTACTTCGCATATTCTGCAGGGGAGACGGCATATATGCACGGATGTCTAAAATTCGTATCCTACAGCGTTCAAATTCTGTAAAATATGCGTGTAGTATATAGTTGATTAATAAATGATGAAAAATATAAGAAATTTCTCCATTATTGCCCATATCGATCATGGCAAATCCACTCTTTCTGACAGACTGATCCAGACCTGCGGCGGTCTTTCCGAAAGAGAGATGCAGGATCAGGTTCTTGATTCCATGAGTCTTGAGCGTGAGCGCGGAATTACCATCAAGGCCCAGAGCGTCACTCTCAACTACACGGCGGATGACGGACAGACATATGAACTGAATTTTATTGACACCCCCGGTCATGTTGACTTCAGCTATGAGGTATCCCGTTCTCTGGCGGCCTGCGAGGGTGCACTGCTGGTCGTTGATGCCGGTCAGGGAGTAGAGGCCCAGACTCTGGCAAACTGCTATACTGCCATGGAAATGAACCTTGAGGTTCTTCCCGTGCTCAACAAGATTGATCTTCCGGCCGCCGATCCCGATCGCGTGGCTGAGGAAATAGAGGACATAGTGGGCATAGAGGCTGTTGATGCAGTCCGCTGCTCCGCCAAGACCGGTGTCGGCATCCATGACGTCCTTGAACTTATTGTAAAGTCAGTTCCGGCCCCGGAGGGAGATCCTGATGCACCGCTTCAGGCTCTTATCATTGATTCATGGTTTGATGATTATCTGGGTGTCGTTTCTCTGGTGAGAGTTAAAAACGGATCTATC
>CADBNP010000226.1 GCA_902796095.1 uncultured Aeromonadales bacterium
AAGTAAAATCACTCAGACTATACTCTTTACAATTTTGTGATTAAAATCACTAATTGTCAGCGAGTATCTTCCCACATTACAGATCCTAATATGAAGAATATTTTTTCTGTTCACCGGTGATATGTGCTATGTTCTTCACAAAGGCAGATAACTGAACTGAAATCTGCCGGTAAGAACAAACTTCAGATGAAATCCGGTTCGGGTTAATCCTGATGAAAGATCAGATCTTTCTGTCTGCAACTGAAAGCGGGCATGATTCCACAGTTCAGTCGTGGAATGCCGGCGCCCGCAAAAATCATCATGACAAACAGATGTTATCTGCTACTGATTGAATGAAGATCACTTCCGCTGATGGATGCAAGATCGGCAGCTATGGCGGCGGCTTCATTTTTCCATACATCAGGAAGTTTGACATCATCCGGCAAGTCGGCAACCTTCTTAATTTTCGGCTGTCCGATTTCCTCAAGTTTGAGATTTACCCGGTTGAGTTCCCTGGCCTCGTCCTCCTTCTGCTTGGCTCTTCTTTTTTCCAGATTAAGAGACACGGTCTTCTTATCCTGGATCTGACGAACCTCGTCAACCTCCTCCAGCAGCAGTTTGAAATCCAGAAGATCCTTCACTCTGTCTTCATGTCTTGCCTGAAGGGCCCTTACATATCTTGCAACATTGCCCTCGCTGGAGTATTCGCCGGCTGAAATGGAATCCCACGGGAGCGGATTATCCATATCCATTTCACCGAACTTCATATAGGCGTAGGATGAAGGGAATGTAATATCAGGAGCCACACCCTTCAGCTGGGTACTTCCACCGTTGACACGGTAGAATTTGGCAATGGTATAGGAAAGCTGTCCCATATCCTTATTGAAAAGATCATAGAAACGGGCAAGCGGAGTTACCTGCTGAACAGTACCCTTGCCGAAGGAATTTCCCCCAACCAGGATACCGCGGCCGTAATCCTGCATGGCTGCGGCAAAGATTTCAGATGCGGAGGCACTCAGTCTGTCGATCAGCACAACCAGCGGACCGGAGTAAAATATGTCACTGTCAGTATCATTTGCAGAATTGATTTCGTCAGCACGATCTCTTACCTGAACTACAGGTCCCTTCTTGATAAAAAGACCGGTAAAGGTGGTTGCCTCAGTGACAAGTCCACCGCCGTTTCCTCTTAAATCAATAACAACAGCTGACACGCCGTCATTCTTGAGTTTTGTAAGTTCCTTTCTGGTATCGGCCGTAAGTCCGCGATAGAAACTTGAAACCTTGAGAACACCTATCTTTCTGCCTTCAACATTAATCACCTCGGAAGACGCTGAACGATCAGCCATCTTGATTTTGTCACGGACAAGAGACATGACAAAGATTTTTGATGCTTCACCCTCACCACGCTGAACCTGAAGATAAACTGTTGAACCCTTCGGTCCTCTGATCAGACGCACGGCCTCATCAAGACGTATGCCGACAATATCAACAATCTTCTTCTCAGAAGTGCCTACTCCGATAATCTTGTCCTTTGGCTTCAGCTGCTTTGATTTTTCAGCAGGACCGCCCGGAATAAGATCCACTATGGTAACTGTATCATCCTCGCTGTTCAGAGTTGCTCCGATACCTTCAAGAGAAAGGTTGATATCATTCAGGAACTCCTCTGATGCAATAGGGGACATATAGTTGGAATGAGGATCATAGGCATGAGCCATGGTATTCTCAAAAACGCTGAACACGTCCTCACTCTGACTCTGGGAAAGAAAATTAAGCGAAGATCTGTAGCGTTTAATCAGGCGCTTGACAGCCTCCTCCTCGGTTTTGCCGCTTAAAATGAGTTTGATAAGATCGTACTTCACCACCTTTGTCCAGAGATCCTGCCGCTCCCGCGCTGTTGCAGGCCATTTCTCTTCTGAACGATCATACTGAAACTCATCATCCTGAGTCAGATCAATGCCACCCCTGTTAAGCAGACTGATGGCATAGGTCAGCTGCTCAAACTTAAGTTTTTCAAAATCGTTGAATATGATATACGGAAGATCAAGCTCACAGCCGAGAATTGATTTTTTCAGCTGGCGTACGTCCTTGAGATAGCTGTCCACGTCTCTCTGCAGGAACAGCACCTTGTAGGAGTCCATACTCTTCAGATAATCTCTGAAAAAATCCAGGTAAAACTTGTTGTCAAGGACTAGATCCTGACGATAGTGAGCCTCAGTAAGTTCACGAAAAACACGCTTGCATGAAATCTTATGGTGCTTTTCCTGCTGAAGCACAGGCAAATCCTTAATGGTAATATTCGACTTTTCGGCAGCCTGAGCCGAAGCCGAACAAAGAAGAAGACCAGAAAGAAGAACCGGAAAAAATCTGTTCATATGGCACCTGTATAATGGAAACCCTAAATTAGTCAGACAACTGAACAGCAAAACGACAAGCCGCCAATTTCCTGCAAACTGAAATTTGAAAAAATTACAGACAGCACACGAACCGTCACCGATGATGACAGTCCGCATATTGTCTGCTGTTAGTGGAAAAAAATCAGTTCTGAGAAGTCTGATTATTCTGTGACTGCGATTCCTTGCGGACAACAAGTCTTAAAGATGAAATTTTGCTGTGTACAATGTTGCCGTTTCTCATCTTGACATGAATGTCATCCGGCTCAATCTTGTCCACAAAACCCTTTGCAATGCCTTCAGCAATTCTTACGCTGACAAAATCGCCAACCTTGAGGGTGTCCAGATCAACCGGAACGTACAGATATACAGGAGGACGCGTATATGTCTTCTTCTGAGGATAACTCTTTCCTCCGTTTCTGTTGAAAGGCTTCCCGTGGAAATTTTTAGAGCCAGGACCGCCGAACTTTTTCTTATAACCCTCGCCGGCAGGACGGGGCTTTTTCGCACCGGCATTTGCGTTGCCGGTTCCAGCGCCAGCAGCCCTTGCCTTGTTCTGTCTCTCGCTTATCTTCTTCTTTACAGCTTCCTTTTTCTCCTGAGCATACTTTTCCTGCTCCTCGGTAATCGGACCGTCACATTCGTTGCCGTCAAGATCAACACGTACTGCCCCTACCTTGCAGGCATCAAGATATGCCAGAGATGATGCATAAACCTTTATGCCCTGACGTATGGCTGTCTTCGAATATTTTCCCTCAGGTGAAATTTCATCACCCAGTCTTGCCACTATATCCTCAAGAATACCGATTTTTATCGGTCTTACATTTTCGGAGTTATAGGCAAAAAAGCACTTTGGAAATTTCTCAATAAGATAATCAAGGACTTCTCTCGGGGAATACTTTCTCTGAACTACATTTTCCCCGTTCTTGTTATTTGCACCTGACACACCGCTCAATTCATTATTCTGTTTTACTTCACTCATACATATCTCTTTATTTACAAAGGCTCTAACTCAATAGAGCAAAATTAACTGACTTTAGTTTCAGTTGTGAAACAATGTGTTCAACCGCGAAAATGTTCATTCACAGAGAGCAAAATATCTTCACTGCAGCATTCGGAGCGGTTTCAATTCTGAAACCTCCGTCAGAGCCTGCAAAAATCACAAAGTCAGAAAGATCAACCTCAATGCAGGTACCTATATGCAGCACCTAAAACCAGATTATAACAGATTAGGAGTAGTGATAGTTCACATTTTGATACACGCATTTCTCAAAACATGATCCTCATTAAAGACAAAAGACGGAGGTACCCCCCGTCATTCTGCATTGAAATCATTCTTGAAAACATTCTGTCGCGCATACCGTCAGATGAAATCGAAACAGAATTCAAAATTCGGAAACGAAATTCAGACTGCGACACCCGCCTGCTTCATGCCTTCTGACTGATATGAGTATACGCTCAGTTGTAAAGTCTGCTGATTAGCTGAACTTTGGTACACTGAGCCTTGATCAGCGATGCCACCTTTACTGAAACCGCAGTCAGTACGATGGTTATCAGCCATGCTGTAACTATGTACAGCCAGTCGGAAGGAATAACCTGATGGAACGGCTCATAAAGAAGCGTGGCGCAGATCAGCGGGAACGGCATGTGGTACATGTAGAAGCCCATAAAGTTTTTGTCAAAATACTGAATTGCCCTGAACTGAAATAGAACAGGCACAACCCGATCTGCAAAAAGCTTAAAAAGAGCGAGGGCGCATACACATACTGATCCGTCTGCAATTATTGACAGTACCTGCTTTGCGACAGCATTTTCACTGGTTACGTTGTAGGAAACCAGGAAAAGAATACCGCTTACAGCAAGAATAATCAGATTTTTGAATGATACGAACAGATCATTGCATCTGAAGGCCGCACCGCCGAGAACGAACAGAAACAGATTATCAGACATTGAGCAGAGGCTCATGAAACGGATGTCACCCAACCATCTGTTAAAACCGAAGGTGAGCAAAAACGAGCCGGCAAGCAGAAGCCAGAAATAATTGCGGATCATGCCGTTAAGAAGAAGGCAGATCACCGTTATTACCAGCATAATCTGAAGAAACCACAGATGATCGCTGAAATACATGGTTATGAACAGACGGTAGCCATCAAGCCATGACGAATCGGAAGTAAGCAGGCCGCTGGGCAGATGGAATGACAGATAGAGAGGCACCGTAAACAGAAGTCCCACGCTCAGATACGGAACTACTATGCGCTTGACTCTTCTCACAAGCTGTTCCCAGACTGTACGGTTGCCTGCCGACATGGTCATGAAGTAGAGAAAGCCGGAGCAGAAAAACAGACAGTGAACATCAAAAACCTTGTTGAAGTGATAAAGGTATTCAAGACCGGATACGGTGGAATCAATAGTCACCTTCCAGAAGGAGCCGCTCCCCATAAACGGTCTGTAGCAGTGAAAAAACAGCACAGAAGCAAGTGCCAGCATTTTCAGCAGCGTTATTTCATTAAATTTCTTTTTTGCCATATTTCCTCAAAAAACACACAGTGATACAAAAATCCTGACTGAACCTGTTTCAGGCAGTTCAATATATCACCTTTTCTCCCCTCTGCACAAAACATTGTTTTTCACCTGAATTTTCCACTCTGCACGGAAAACCGGGAAGTAATACACATTCTGCACAGCACTGTAAAACTTTACTGATAATAGAAGAAAGAGGCGCAATCTGATAAGATCCCGTCATAATCACAATTTTCAGAAAAGCATGATAAAGTGGGCAGAAATACTTCTTTCTTTTATTATGCTGCGAAAACGTAAAATCTTTTTAACGAGGATATGAAATGTTAGGTACCCCATACTGTCCGCATGCAACCCGTGCCTTGCTGCTCGGATCAGGAGAATTAGGCAAGGAAATAGCAATAGAGCTTCAGCGTCTCGGAGTCGAGGTGATAGCAGTGGATCGATATGATCACGCTCCTGCAATGCACATTGCTCATCAGTCATATGTCATCAACATGCTGGACAGCGGGGAGCTGGAGTCTCTTCTTGAGAAAATCAAACCTGATCTGGTCATTCCTGAAATTGAGGCAATAGCAACCGATGTTCTTGTAAAACTTGAGCAGAAAGGTCTCAGGGTTATTCCATGCAGCAATGCGACTCTGGTGACGATGGATCGTGAAAAAATCCGTACTCTTGCCGCTGAGAAGCTGGGACTTCCAACCTCGCAGTATGTCTTTGCAAACACCATTGAGGAATTCAGAGAGGGAGTGAAAAAAATCGGTATCCCATGCGTGGTAAAACCTGTAATGAGTTCATCAGGAAAGGGGCAGTCTGTCATCAGAAGCGAAGATCAGATCGAGCATGCCTGGGAATATGCCCACAATGAGGGAAGAGGCAAAAAGAACCGCGTTATCATTGAAGAATTTCTGAATTTCGACTATGAAATAACACTTCTTACAGTAAGCGCGTCTGACGGTATCCACTTCTGCGAACCTATCGGCCACCGTCAGGAGGACGGAGACTACAGAGAATCATGGCAGCCAAGAGCCATGACTCCTGAATTAAAGAAGCAGGCCCAGGAAACAGCCGGCAAGGTTGTAAAAGCCCTGGGCGGCTACGGTATTTTCGGTGTAGAGCTTTTTGTATGCGGCGACAGAGTGATTTTCTCAGAGGTATCTCCGAGACCTCACGATACCGGACTCGTTACACTGATTTCACAGAATCTCTCCGAATTTGCTCTCCATGTAAGAGCAATCCTCGGCTATCCAATCGGCAGAATTATCCAGAACGGTCCGTGTGCTTCTGCGGTTATTCTGGGAGACGGCAAATCATCAGATCTGACCTACGACGGAATCGGCGAGGCACTGGCAACGGCAGAAAACTGCCAGATCAGACTTTTCGGCAAACCTGAGATCAACGGTCACAGGAGACTCGGCGTTGTTCTCTGCAGTTCCGATACTGTAGAGAATGCCGTAGAGCTTGCAAAAAGTGCCGCTTCAAAAGTAAAAATCAACTATAACTGAAAAGACCTGA
>CADBNP010000227.1 GCA_902796095.1 uncultured Aeromonadales bacterium
AAAATTAATATTATTCTCATCCATATCAGTACTCCTGAAAAACGATCAAACGCAGAGCGAAAAGTCATCAAAACAGCTTAAATCATCAGAATAGACTAATTTGCAATCCTGATTTCATCAGATGCCATTATTTCAGTTTTGTATTCGCCTTTGCTATTGTTCAGATCACACAAATTGTTTTTCAAATCAAAATCGTATCCGAGAAAGCTGCACACATCGTTTGTCTGGGCGACCAGAGATTTTCTTGAAGTGTAAATGGCCCTGTTCAGTTCATCCAGTTTCCTGGAGCTTGCATCAAAACTCCTTCTGACATCTCCGCACCGATCCATGACCGTCTGAATCGAGTCACATAAATCACGGAAGGATTTTATGGCTCTGTCATATTTTCCGGATCTGTCATGCTCCGCCCACAGCTGACGGACAATCAGCAGACATGCCATGAGAGTTGAAGGTGTGGTGATAATCACATGCCGGCTCATGGCATACTGAGGCAGTTCTGGATTCTGAGAAAAACAGTAGGAGAACATGTCGTCAGAGGGCAGAAACATGAGAACAAAATCCCATACTGAGGAAGCCAGCTGAGGAATATTTGAATAATCCTTCCCGCTTAACAGATCAATCTGCTTCGTCACATTCTTCAGCAGTTCCTTCAGACAAAGCTCCCTGGTTTTGTCATCGCCGGCATTCTTGATCTGGATCAGGGCATTCATGGAGCATTTTGCATCAATAATAATTTTCTGCCCGCCCGGCAGATTTACAAGAGCATCGGGTCGCTGTTTCATTCCGTCAAATGAAAAGGAATCCTCACGGATAAAATCCACATGCTCCCTGAGTCCTGCACCTTCAAGACATTTCTCCAGGATCATTTCTCCCCAGCAGCCCTGATTCTTAGTATTTTTCAGAGCATTAGCCAGCTCCATCGCTTCTTCTGACAGTTTCTGCTGTGACGAAACAACGTCCTCAATTCTCTGGGAAAGCATAAGATTATTTTCATTGCTTCGGGTGACCTGTTCACGAAGCACATCAATGTTATGTCTCAGCGGTCCCATCAGATTTTCGATTTTCCCGGCAAACGGATTCAGGATGCTGCTGAACCGCTGCTGATTATCAGCAGCCATCTGCTGACGTGCCTCAAGAAGCTGCCTGCTGGCAATAAGAGAAAACTCATCACGGAGTGCCGCATGGATCTGACTGAAATCCCTGCGAATTCTTTCGTTCTCACCTCTCAGGCTGATTATTTCTGCTTCAAGCTGTTTTTTATGAAGTCTCAGTTCTGCCAGCTCAACATCCTTTGAACTGACAGTCCGCATATAGTCAGTTCTGATCCGCTCCCACCGGTCTCTTTCATTGCTCAAATTACCTTCAGCAGCCTCCAGAAGAGAATCCAGTTTGTCTATCTCCTCCTCCTGGGTTCTGTTCTGATATGAAAGTCTGCTGGAAAGGAACATGAAATAAAGCAGAGTAAAAGAGACCAGAATTAGAATTCCGAGTGCTGATAAAAAAAGAATCTGATAATCCATAAATAATTCCGGAAAGAAAGTATTATGATGCTCCGCCCGCTCCGTGCTACCGGATTTCTGCTTCTGTCACTGCTGCATCGCAACTGAATGCTCTGTCACCTGTTACTGTACATTCGCAGAAAAAACGGCTCCTGAAATATTCCCGCGGCATGCAATATCACCGGATACGCAGAAAATTAACTCTGTATCCTGAACAGGACAGGAAAGAGGAGCAGAACTCAAATCTGCAGTCCTAGAGCTGCAAACACGTCATCCAGAGAAACAGGTCTGTAATCAGTCTGTTCCACGCACACACATTTTGAAGGCTGCGGAATGTCGACAACAAAATCTCCATGAACATGACCGTAGATCAGAATCTCATTTTCATTAAGCTTTTCCACCGGAAGTGCACCTGTTTCAGGATCCGGCAGATAGGGAGCCGGATCATGAATAAGAACCATTGATCTGCCGTTATATTCCAGAACATGACGAGTCTTAATCCACTGGAAGATGCTGCGGGTAAACAGAGGATCCTTCAGAAACCAGTCATCGTGATTACCTTCTATCAGATATTTGCGTCCGTTTAATTTTTTCAGAATATTATTTACCTTCTTTGCGTCAAGCAGACCGTTCTTTATTTTTTTGCGGTTAAAGGCTATATCACCAAGAAAGTAGACTTCGTCATTGCAGTTCACCACAGCATTGTAGCTGTTTACAAGACTGTGGTTCATATCCTCCTCGGATGAAAACGGACGATCGGCAAGCCGGATAATGTTTTCATGAAAGAAATGAGGATCGGAATAAAAATAAATCATTCAAAAATCCTTCAAAACAGATGCTGAATTTAACTGCAGTCCAACAATCCGACAAACAGAAAAGTTCCGCAGCAAATTTCGAACAAGTAACCCATATCTGCTGCAGGATCATGTCCAGAACCGTGATTTAACTGTTCCGGCTTCTGACATTCTGCCCCATATACAAAAATATCTGCCAAAGGAATAATCCGGCTGGCTGTATCATAATGACGCAAACTCAGGATCAGACAGTTTCCATCAGAGGAAAACCAAAACCCGGACAGCTGATAAATTCATGGAAAAGCAGCGGAACAGAATCCCCGGCTCAAAACAATCCCCGGACAAAATTAAATTTTTTCCTGGATTTCCTCCAGCGCATTCTCAACCTTGAGCCATATAAAAAACATCTTTCCAAGGATAACAAGCACAAACGGCAGAGAAACGATCAGAATGGGAATCCCCACCAGGATCCACGCGGTCATCATGCCGACTGCCGCTACTATGGACCAGATTATAAGCCACACATTAAGACTGTATGCATGATGGGCATGAGAACATGCTTCCTCCAGCGAACAGGAGCGAAGCACCCTCTCTGCCTTCGGAGCCGTTATATGGGTAAGTATAAGCAGTGCCGGCATAATAATGCATGGACCGGGCAGAAACCAGAAAGTAAAAACAGTTGTAAAAAACAAAAGAACTGCACATGCCATGGCTGCCCACATAAATTTGCGGACACCTGCAGCCTCAGCCACAGCTTCAGAACTGTAAAGAACTGTCGAACCGGAAGCACCTCTTCTGCTTTTTTCTTCCGCCATAGATATACTCCGAACTAATACAACACACAAAAAGGACAAAATAAGAAAACAGAACGGTTCAGACTAAAATCAGGATAAAAAGACTGATAAAAAAAGAAAGTCGTTCTCAGACTAGAATTCTACTTACAAATCGCAAATTCTTCCAGTATCCACGAAATGAAAAGCAAAAAAAACCGAGAACGAATATTCCGAAAATTACGTATGGAAAATAGGAAAAAGAAGAAACAAAAAAAACCACAAAATCTATCTCCTGATAAATCTGTGGTTGCGGAGGGAGGATTTGAACCTCCGACCTTCGGGTTATGAGCCCGACGAGCTACCAGACTGCTCCACCCCGCGTCAACATGTGTATATGATAGTATTTCAACTTTCTGTTTGCAAGCATATTTTTTACATTTGTCATTCACTCGAACAGTTTATAACCAACGTCAGTTCACATGATCATTTTTTACACAAAAAAAACAGCAAAAAAAAGAAAACGACCGATACACAAACAGTCGTTTTCATTTCTCTGATAAACCCATACCATAACCGGCGTCTCTGTCAGACAGGACTGCAGTGTTAAGAGCTGATCACATGGATGATGCCGTCAGATAATCAGCTGACATACGCATCCATGATGATGGAGGTCATGATTATCAGTACGCTCACTGCGCAGAATGCCAGCATCTGAAGTCCGTGACCACGAACCGGCATGGCAGTGATATCAGCTCCGCTGATAAACTGCGCTATGACATTTCTGACATAGAAAAATTTCACAAATGGATAAGCCATAAAGAAAAACATAATCAGGGTTGCAAAAGGTGCATACTTCATCACAGCCAGCAGATGCGGTCCGAATTCGTGATTTGCAAGACTGTCTGATGTTATTGCAACTCCCTCCTTCATATCCATAACAGAAGCATACATGATGAATCCTACAAGAACCAGGGATACAAGCACATTAACTATAATCAGCAGAATGAAGGAGTTCTTAATTCTTCCGCAAAGAGCGGCAAACTGATCAGCTCCCAGCATGGAAAAGAAGTTTTTGACCTTGAAGACATAAACAAAGGAGAAGACGATGAGCAGAATGCTGAGGATCGAGGAAAGCTGCCCCATGATCATACCTATCTTCGGGATCATAAACTGAACGAGCATCATCGTCATGGTTACCAGCATCAGCCACTTTATGTAATTTAAATTTGTATAAACAGCATTGGCCAGAGTCATGGCTGAATTCTGTGCAGAAAATTCAGGAGTTCCGGTACCCTCCTGCTTTGCGGAGGCTAAATTATGACCACATTCAGGACAGAACTGAACTGAGTCTGAACATTCCGTTGAACATTGAGGACAAAACATAAATAACTCCTAAAAAAATTTAACTGTAAAAAGCATTTCAAAACTGCCGGTAACATCTGAAAGCATCAGGTCAGCAACCACCACTTCATCCCGTAAATTGACGAACTGCTCAGTGCATATGCGAAGAAGGTAAGACAGATGAACCGCCATCAGAAGGTACAGCAAGACGGTCTGAAGTTCCCGACTGATATACTGATGCTATTATCCGATCTGGTACTTCAGTATGCAAACTGTTTCTAAGTTCATTTCAGAGCGCAGTCAGAAGATGTCCGCTGTCATGCACAGAGATTTCAGTACCTGCAGCATGCTTTTTCAAAAACTCTTTCAAATCCCGTCCCCTGTTCTCTTTTTTTAAAACAAATCCATAGGTTATAATTCACAGA
>CADBNP010000228.1 GCA_902796095.1 uncultured Aeromonadales bacterium
ACAGAATATTCTTCAAGATCCGCTTCTCTAAGAAGATTAAGACTAACTTTGTTCCTGTTGTTGATAGTGTCCCAGAAGAATTTCTTAATCACAGACACATCACGAAGTCCGGTTGTATACCAGGAGCCGTCTTCATTTTCTTTAACTCCAAGAATAATCACGCCGCCGTAGGTATTTGCCATTGCCGAATAAATATCCCACAATGAATTAGGAAGTCCTCCTCTTGCACTTTTAATTCACGCCGGTTATCTTCGCGATACTCATCAAATTTTGAAAGTTCAAACTTTTCTTTCACCATACAAAATTATCCTGCCAACTTTCAAGAATCGGATTTGACATCAAACTGCCCATCATGCTCCAGCACAGGAGATTTACCGCTGATACCAGCATTTGCTTTTTTGCAATAAAAACATCACCCTGCACTTTTTGCAGTTCTCCTCTCAGTTAAGGGTTTACTTAAGACGATAAAGAACCGGTACCCTCACCCTAAAACCTCCGGTGATACCTCTGAACCTGAAATCAGAACCGTAAGCCGTCGCTGATCGATCAAGATCCGAATGGTTTGATGATTTTTCCAGATCAACTTTAACGACCTTTCCGGAAGAATCAACATGAAGAATAAGAACCACCATGCCCTGTCTGCCGAAGCGTCTCGCCTGCGACGGATATTCAAATCTGGGACGGTAAACAACTTCTACCGATGATATATCCCTTGGATAATCCTGTTTCCCCATTCCTTCCGAAGTTCCCTGATTTTTTCCACTGGGGACACCGGGTGAATGCACATTTGCTGCTGCCGAACGCTCTGAAGCGGAAGCTGAGGAGCACGATTCCGCTCTGACCGAGGCTGAACGAACAGAATTTGGATGATTATGCAGAGTTTTCTTCTCAGAATTTACATTTTCCTGTTTTTTCTTTTCAGATTCGGACTTATTTTCTGTCTTATGCCTGTTTTCAGTCACCGATTTACTGTCTATTCCCGATCTGTTCAGTGTTTTTTCAGTTTTAACCGACGTATCTCTGCTGTCAGCATCATGAACTGCCGGCATACTTTTAAGATAACTGGCAGACTGTTTTTCTGTTTTCTGATTTCTGCCGTTCTTTTCCTCCCCGTCGTTTTTATTCACGGTTTCCTGATGTTTTTCAATTATACCGAAGTCGGAAGTTTCATTCTGAGACAGGATTACTGAATCTGCAGGAACTGTATCTGTCTTTCTACCGTTCTGAGATCCACGCACTGAAGCCGGCCGAGCGTACATATTGCCACCGGCAAATGACACTTTATATCTTATCTCTGTCTGTTCCGGAGAGCGAGAAGGTACAGAAGCATGCTCCGGTTCATCAGGGAAAAGAAAAGCCGCAACAAGCAGAAGATGAAGAGCTGCAATGAGGAAGAAATATAACCGGCACAGACTGCCCGGCAGATACATAGAGTACAAATTTTCACCAAATATTTTCAGCAGTTGATGTCAGAAGGATTATAAGACAAGCCGGATGAAAACCCAAACCGGAACAAAACCGAAATGATCTTCAGCATCATGAAAAACAGATTACTTTTCAGGAAGGATGCATCATGGCAAAAGATTTCAAGTCTGAAGATCCGTTGTTGTAGCAAGCTCAAAAATTCCGCATTTTATATAAACAGACAGTCACGCATATCGTATATAATAGATGCGTTTTTTTTATCCCGCTGTTCTGTACATACATTTCTGCATCAGCCATGCAGGTTTATCTGTATAAAACCGGCGGTCGTTTTTAACCAGAGGATAATCAATCTGTATGTCCGTAGTAATTTCACGAAACTTTGCGACAGCATTCTGTCATAATTTTCTGGGAAATACACCGGTCTGGTATAAACTGCTGATCGTGCTGTTTCTCATTTCAAATCCCATAGTGTTCACCATCAATCCGTTTATTGCAGGATGGATGCTGATCCTTGAATTCATCTTTACACTGGCAATGTCCCTGACATGCTACCCGCTGCAGCCGGGAGGACTTCTTGCTCTGGAAGCTGTAGCCATAGGCATGACATCACCGGATCATGTATTCCACGAAATCAACCAGAATATTGAAGTTATTCTGCTGCTTATGTTTATGGTGGCAGGTATTCATTTTGTCCGTGACTTACTGCTCTACGTATTTTCGAAGGTAATAATAGGCATCAGATCAAAGGTACTCTGCTCCCTCATATTCTGTGCATCCGGTGCATTTCTTTCAGCTTTCCTTGACGCTTTAACCGTTCTTGCGGTATTCATCGCTATTTGCGTTGGATTCTACAGAATCTATCACAAGGTCATTTCCCAGAGTGATACCAACAGTCCTGATGATTCCGAGGTTTACGAGCCAAGCCGTGCGGATCTGAACAAATTCAGAGCATATCTCAGATCAATACTGATGCATGCAGCAGTCGGTACAGCTCTCGGAGGTGTATGCACCATTGTTGGCGAGCCGCAGAACCTGATCATAGGTGCAAAAGCTGGCTGGAGATTCGGTGAATTCTTCATGCGCATGATGCCGGTATCAATTCCATGCCTTATCTTCGGTCTGGTAACATGTTTCATTGTCGAGAAATTCAAACTGTTCGGATATGGAACTGATATGCCAGACAGTGTACGGGAGATCCTGAAAAAGACAGTGGAAGAAAACAACGCCAAACTCAAAGACGGTGATATAGCCAGACTTGTAGTTCAGGCTCTGTGCTGTCTGTGGCTGATTGTAGGACTTGCATGGCATCTTGCCGCCGTAGGTGTTATAGGTCTCACCGTTATAATTCTTGCAACATCATTCTGCGGAGTTATATCGGAGAATAAAATCGGAAAGGCCTTCACTGAATCCCTTCCGTTCTGTGCTCTGCTCTGCGTATTTTTCTCAATCATAGGCGTAATAGCAGATCAGAAGCTCTTTGCGCCAATCATCGACTGGGTATTCAGTTTCCAGGACACCAACACAAGAACAGGTATGCTCTTTGCAGCAAACGGTCTCCTGTCAATGGTAAGCGACAATGTATTTGTAGGTTCGCTTTATGTTAATGAAACCTACACCGCATTTACCGACGGTCTGATCGATCGTGATCATTTCGATATGCTTGCAATCGCAATCAATGCCGGAACCAACCTGCCGTCTGTGGCAACGCCGAACGGTCAGGCTGCATTCCTGTTCCTGCTGACATCCGGTCTGTCACCGCTAATCAGACTTTCGTACACAAGAATGATGTGGATGGCTCTTCCGTACACCATCATCCTGTGCATAATAAGTTTTGTAACAGTGGTATGGTTTGTTCCTGATGCCACAACCTGGATGTACGATCACCAGTGGCTGCTGCATCACGTTCATCTGCCAAAATAGGGATCGTTATCAGGTAATTCCGGAAAAGCCGTCTTAACAAGCATGACGGCTTTTTGCCGGAATTATCATCTGTTTTTCAGTAACTCTCCAACCGCAAAAACAATTCCGGCACGAGATTTCTTTGCGAAACATGAAAAAACAAAATCCGATCAACAATACGATAAATGCTGTCAGGATCATAATCTGCACTGCCACTCTGCTTATGTGTACAGGTACATCTGCGGAAATAGTTCTCCCGGAACACTACACGGAAAAGAAGGTATCCGCACCGAACACCAGAATGTTTGTGAATACAGAATCTTCTGCCTTTATAGCGGTCAGTATATTGAAGAACACCACCAGAGCCGACGCAACTGAAACCCTCAGGAATATACTGGAGGATCTGGACTGCACTGCAGAAATCAAAGGAAACGAAAAAATTTCATCAGCTTCAGACTGCACAATTAATGAACAACAGATTGATCTGGGAGTAATAACGACTGACAGAAGAACAGTTGTATTCCAGACCAGCAAAAAGGTTACTGATGAAGAATTCAGAATCTTTCTCGAAAACTTTATTAAGACACAGAAAACAAAGCAGCCGCAGAGAAACATCAGAGAATAGGGAAAAAATACAATGATCAGTTCTTTAAAACAGTTTATTCTTAATTTTCTGGGCAACCTGCTCAACACAAGACTGTACTGGCTGTGTGTAATACTGATATCCTTCGGATTTGAGGTATGCGGTTACTATTTTCAGTATGTTATGAATCTCCAGCCCTGCGAAATGTGTGTCTATGAGAGAGCAGGATTTGCGGCAATACTGCTGATAGGAATGTTTGTTATTATTCATCCGAAGTCTCTGAAGTTTATCGGTATACCTGCATGGATTTATGCTTCTGTAATGAGTCTTCAGATAGCACTGGAGCATATAGATGCGGAAACGAATATTTTCGCTCAGTGCAACGCCGTAATTGAAGCAAAGAGATTCTGGTTCCCACTTGATCAGTGGCTGCCGTCTTTCTTCAACCCTACAGGGACCTGCGGTGACATTCCATGGTCTTTTATGGGTTTCTCAATGCCATGGTGGGTAAGAGCCATATTTATAGGCTATCTGGTGGCAATATCCGTTTCCGTAGTAATTCACTTCGTGTTTTACGTAAAGAAGAAAAATAATGCTTGAACTTTCGGCATACATTTTTTGCCGGAAGAACAGGATACAGGGAAAAGACTTTTACAGAAGGATAAGGAGACTGCAGACAACGAATTCCTGTTGGATATGCATAATTAACAAGCCAAAGTGAGAAAATCTGTAATTTCTGATCCGACTGAGTCATTCAGGATTTATTCAGACTTCATTAAAATTCACCGGGTTCTGCACCGCAACGAAACATTACTGATAATAATGCAAATAAAAAGCACCCATCCGGGTGCCTTTTATTAAATTCAGATTTAATTTACGATTTTACTTGCTCAGAAGCTTGTCAAGAAGAGCGTCGATAGAAGCACACTTCTCTGCTGAATCGCAAGCACCAGCTACCATAAGAATATCTTCACCATCATCAACAACAAATGCCTGAACATTACCTGGGCAGTTGAAATGCTGTGCTGGCTTACCTTTGAATTCTACTGCAGTTGGAGCATCACAACCCTTGGCTTGAGAAATACCGGCAGCAGCCTGTGCAAGATCTGCATCACCAGAAGCACCAAGCTTGCCTACCACCATACGTACTCCGAGATCGGTCTCATCAAATACATAAGAATCTTCTGTCTGCTCAGTTAAAGACCATTCAGCCATTGCGGATGCAGAAACACACATGGCGGCAACTAAAGCTAATAACTTCTTCATAAAATACCCTACCCGTCTTCAATATGGAAGAATAAAAAAACAAGAAACAGAAATATTGAATACCAAAATCAAAACTCTGCAAACTTCAAGCACTTGAAATTTAATTCAATTCACTCGAACGAGCATATTATAGAACGTCATTTTGAAAACTTCAACAAAAAAGCATCTGTTCAGGCATTTTTTAAAACAAACTTCGGACTCTGCGCAAGCCGAAGATTTTCTCCCTTCGGCATGATATTCATGCAAAATTTTGATGGTACACTGCTCAGGATCCGTTCCTGTATCAGGTTTACGTTTCCGGAATGGTAATTATTGTTGTCCTGTCTGCCAGCTGAGATTATCTGCTGTAACGAGGTGCGGGTGCAGAAATGCAACAATAAGTTAACAGGATAACAGTTAATACTCAAACATGAACCTGATCCGGACAGATGGCAGTTCCTATCAACAAGTACACTGTTCCGAATACATTTCTGACGAGCCGGATATTCACGCAGCTTCACAGCTGTCGTTCCTTCTGGTCTGTCATTTAATAACTGCAGAAGTTCTGGTAAAACGCCTGAAAAGCACCGATCCTGAAAGCTGCTTGTAGTCATGGCAATGGAGATGAGATGCATGAAGTCAGCGTCAG
>CADBNP010000229.1 GCA_902796095.1 uncultured Aeromonadales bacterium
GGAACTTCTGCAGGATCCATTAATTCCCTGCTGCTTCGGATAATTCCGTTTTCGTACAGAAACGCTCTGAGACGTTTACCGAAATCTGCCGTAACTGCACTTTCCCGATCTGCATACTCGTAATGAAGAACCTTGTTTCTGAAATTCTTCTGAAACTTTTTCTCAAGTTTCTCATTACCGTTAAAAACATTCTGCCCGCCAAGTCTTAAAAACTCAATCAGCAGAACGGCACTGAACAGCTGTCCGGAATCGGCATACCTCTTAAGCAGCCGGTTCATATCTCCGCTGAGGGATTCCCGGATATCATCAAAAAATTCTTCCGTAAAGACATTGCTGTCTCTGAAAAACTCCTTAAGCTTCGGCAGAATACCGCGAAACTCTGTGCCGGCTCTTCCGAATTCCTGCAGATTCAGACGCTTGTCAATCTCCAGCAGTTCGCTGCAGATCCTGGTATCTGTACATACTGACGCGATATGATGCAGACCGGCACTGTCGGAAAAGAGAGCATAGCTGACAGCCTCATCATAAATTCCGCTCAGCATGCCAAGACTGAGGTAGGAAACACCGGAACTATGCATCTGGCCGTAAAAGATGTCTGCCATGCGCAAATTCTGAATATTCTGAAGGAATTTCAGTGAGGCAAGAACAATAAGAGGAATAAATCTGAAGCCGTTGGTTATGTCCAGATATACATTTCTGTCAAGGAACAGTTCCCTGTTTTCAAGAATTTTTCCGATAATGCCTGTCTGAACGGATAATTGGGAAATGTCGTCCGCATATATCAAAAGCGTAAGACTGCATTTGTAGTGCTGACTGAGAATTTCGTTTACCTTCTGCTGAATAAGAGCAACGTCATCTGATGTGCATCTGGCCGTCGCCTCAATTATTCCGCCTTCCTCACTCTGAACAGCAGCAGGAGATTCACCGCCTGCAGGATCTGCTATCCGATCAGCATATGGGAAAGCTATCCCGTCCAGAGCAAAAAATCTTTTGAAATTCAGCACCAGATCAAACCAGACACTGGATTCGGAACCGATAATCACCAGATTTCGAAAAGACTTTTTCTGATCCCGGATCAGATATCTTAACATGGCAAGTCCCGGATAGAAGAATTCAAAAGAATCCAGACTGCCGGTAAAATCATACTTTGCCTTCCTGTACTGGGCGTTGCCGTACATGGCAACAAAACAGTTGTCTCTTCCTGGATTCACGAAAACCTCCTTCTGAAATAACCGGAAACGATGACGATGTTAAAACCGGGGATCGGCAGCTGTGCGGGAAACTGCAGCGGGACAGAAAAAAACCTGAAACAGTCCGAAAGGGCTTTCATCATATGCAGCAAAAAACAACAAATTTCAGATTTACAGTTTATTTTTTCTGCCGATGGGAAAAACTCAAATCAGATATCTGCGTCAGTCTGTCAGCGCCTCACTCCTGAATTTCAAACATAATTTTACAGATCTGTCGGCATAAATCTGTGAGCAGATATAAAGAATGCGGCAGCAGATGAAAAACGACGATAATTACACATCTCTTCAGATATGTAGGCATCGTCGCAATGGGAAATGGAGAATTAACCAGCTGCCGTCAAAGGCAGCGGTCAGCTTCCTTCATAACAGTACAGTTCCGCCGTCAACCTCCCGCATATAATAATCCATATAATCACCTGTATTATCTGAGATAAGAGATCCGGCATACTGCTGCAGAGCTGAATACAGTCTGTCCCCTTCAGCGGTGTCACGGTTGTCCTCGGCATAATCAAGACATTTCTTCAGAAAGTTCTCTGCCTCTGCCATATCCAGAGATCTCAGTCTGAGATATTTCCCGACGCACTCGTCGGCATCCTGATATGCAGTGGAATCAATAAGAATGATTTTGCTCATCTGATTGCAGTAATTTTTGAACATCTCCTTTTCTTCCATGTCACTGAACAGAAGTTCTGACTCAAGATCTGGCACGCAGTGTCTGTAGAAATCATGAAGGAAGAAATACTCACCACTTTTGAACAGCATATCAATGTAACCGATGATCTGCTCAGCAGAGCCGAAATAACCGAAACAACCGGTCTCGCCTTTCATTGTATAGCCATTTTTTTCCGGGCACAGATTTTTAAAGTCATATTTCAGCTGGACTGGACAGTGCTTCTTAATATTTAACAGTTTTGCATAATTTTTTACCAGAAAATCACCGTACACCAGGCCGTCAGTGTCGTGGACTACCCTCAGAAAATCAAGCAGTTGCTCCGGTGACGCAAAATTTATCTTCCTGATTTTGGTTTTACGGCAATTTTCCGGAGTCACTGCTCCGCTGCCGCCGACAGAAATTCTGACGTTGACATGTTCAGTTCCTAAATCGCAGAATCCTTTTTTATGATCATCGGAACTGCAGATTTTCCCGGATTCAGAGGAAAGAACACTGTTCTCTTTTTTTGGTACGGGAAAATCCCTGATCTTTCTCAGTTCTGTTCCAAGGATCAGAGCGACAGAATCCCCGTCTGCATGTTTGTCAGCAAGGAGCCTTTCTGCCTTTTCCACTGCCGGCATATAAAGATTTCTTTTTTCTTCGCCCGCACGGCTCAGATAAAACCTGATAAGACCGTATTCAATCATCGTCCGTGCGGAATTCAGCAGGGCCTGCTTCTTTTCGGGATGATGAATGATATTGCCATCAGATCGGTGAATCTTCCTGTAGGTTTCGCAAAGCTGGATTCCATAAACACGGAGCGAAGGATACGTCCTTGATTTCCAGACAAAATTGGCCGGACATTCCGCTGAGGAATATCTGAGGAGAAATGAACGAAAAGCATCATCACTCATAAGTTCGGGCTTTGCCTTAAGGTTTCTTTCAAGAACTTCCGGAATATCTCCGTACTTTCTTAGAGTAGACATCAGTTCTTCAAAGGAATCGCCTTCGGCGTCGAATGTGGCACGGACACGGTTAACATGCCAGAGAGCCAGCCCCAGGATTATAGCCGGGTTAGGATAATCTTCCGGATACTCGGCCAGTCTGTCCTCCACACTTTTAATGGCAAAACCGTAAAGTCCTTTCTTCTGTTCACCGGAACGACTCAGGTAAAAACTTAGAAGTCCGTTTTCAATCATGGGAACAGCCGACTGTACGACTGTCACATCTGCAGGATCCTCGCAGCCTGCAACAACTCTGCTGTTTCTACGATGAGCGTCCACAAGGCTCTTGCCGTACTTATGAAGAGAGCCAAAATCAAAGCCTTTCCAGAACAGTCCTTTTATTGATGGATCAATTAAATACATAGCCATAAAAAACACGGAGTCTCTGTCACCTGTCATACTTTTGGCAAATCTGATCTTCTGTTCCGTAAATTCAGCAAGCTCAGAAAGATCATTCTCCCGGTAGCTGCTGACCAGCTGACCGTCAAGACAGAAGGAAACGCCGGCATTCCAGTCAGACAGCATATCGCGGATCAGTTCATCCTGCCTGGTGTACTGTTTTCCGCTGAACAATACCGGTTTGGAGAAACATACATTGGCAAATGCATCAGAACTTTTATGATCAACAGCACCGGCAGTATTTTCAGAAAACATAAAGTACCTCCAAAATCAGAACAAACTTAAAAACGTACAGTTCAGCAAATTTTCAGTTCGGAACAGATCCGCATACCTCTTATAACCCGGAGGAAATGTCAAACCAGAAAAACCAGAAAAACCGACAAATCTCTCCGTGTGCCGATACCGTGAAACAGTCAGCCTGTCACATAATAATTATGGCTCTGTTCAGGAAAAGTGTTGATTTTGCTAATTGTGATGTATATCACGTTTTAGTACAATTACTTATAATATAAATATA
>CADBNP010000230.1 GCA_902796095.1 uncultured Aeromonadales bacterium
AGGTATACGGGATCCAGATTGACAGCTATACGACTCTGAGAGACTATCTGCAGACAGATGAGCAGCTGGATGCATCCGTCAGCGGACTTTTAAAGGGGGCGAGGGTAATTCGTACATATCCTCTGAGCGGTAACATTTATGCTACAGAGCTTTCTCTTGATACGAAGACTCTCTACCGGATGTACCAGCTCCGGGGCGCTTTGTAGTTTTGGATTAAAAATATCCCTGTGATCAGCACTGTATATCCATTCCGGTGGAGGAACTGGAATGGGTGGATCCCTTGTCGTCGTAGGTGAGACTGTTTCGATCCTTGAGTTTTGAGAGCGTCATTCCAAGACGGCGGTTTGAAGCGATGGACAGCTGAATAAGTCTGCCATTGACTGAATTTTGTCTCTGGCAGTTCTGGAGCTGTTTCTGGATTTCTTCCATATGGCTGCGGAAGGTGGTTTTAAGTTCACCGCTTTCCGGCAGTTTTCCAATGGCGGCATCATTGGCATTAAGTTCGTTGAGCAGCTTCTGCTTCTGCTGACTGATCTGAGGCAAAGAAAAAGCCTGCCGATTTTTCAATGCGGCAAACTCATCCTTTAAAAGTTTATCAAGTTTTGTCAGAATAAGTTTCTGGCGTTCAAGCAGAGCTAATAGAGTCTGAGACAATCAAATCTTCCTTTAAATCAACCGTACAGCGCTGCAAGACTTGACTCAAAACCAACCACCTTTCCGGCAATCGTCTCTCCGTCGATTCTGTATGTACCGCTGTTTACAGCTGATTTTAATGCAGATACCTTTTCCATGTCTACATCAGGCGAGGCCTTGATCTGAGTTTGAAGACTGTTCAGCTGTTTGGCCTTGGCAGTTATTTCTACGGAATCCTCACTGGCAATACTGGATGGTCTGACATTACCGGATGACGCATTTTTGTCTGCACCCTTTGCTCCAAGTACTGTATTGCCTTGAATGAGCGGATTGTTGGCAATACCGTTTGTTACGTTGTTTACTGCCATAATGTGCTCCTTGATTATCCTAAGTCTCTCTGAAAACTACCTTTCGTAAATGTTATCGGTTGATTTGAAAAATCCTTTAACCGTTTTTTAGAAATAATCTGCTCATAAAATATGCGCTGATACTTTGTTCCGTAAGGCTTTCACGGCTGCTTAAACCAGTGGAGGCGGCTATTTTACATCAATTCTGACGTGCTTTACACCTACAACTCTGCCTGTCACATTCTTCTGGGATATCAGATTTTTTACCATGACATTTGAATTCAGGCTGCCGTCTTCGAGAGCCTTTGCCTGTACCTTGATGGTGACCTCACCTGTTCCCGCCTCAAGATCCACAATATCATCCTTGCATACCAGACAGATCTGATTTGTTTTGATCACCGTTCCGGCAGGGATTTCCCTCTTGGCCTTTGCTCCGATTACCAGGGCCGTATCGCTGAAATAATTTCCTCTGAGATTCTTTTTATCAACTTCTGCCAGTTCTACGCAGTCCTGGGTAATAGTCTGATTTTTGGCTACCGGGACTTTCATCGTTACTGCCGGCGATGTGTAAATGATTTTGATCGGAACCACTGCATTCCATTCCTTTTCCCCTCCGGAGCAGATCAGCTTTACGCTGTTGCTGAAGCGGGTAAGATCCTTCTTTACCAGTTCGACTTCCAGATCGCCGTCGCATTCATCAATTCTCTGTCTTTTTTCCAGATTGGAAACTTTAATCCGGGCTTTTACATCGTCGCCCATTTCATCGGCAATCAGATCTGACATATATTCCTCTATTATGGTTGTCATGTCTCTCGCTGTTTCTTCGGAAACATTGGCAAGGGAGCAGGAGCAGGGGATGAACGCCAGGATCAGTGCTGCCGTGATACGGCTTATACATGGTGACATAGAAAAACTCTGTTATTCTGGAAAATTCTGTTTAGTGCAGTGAAAACCACCCTGAGCCGTGCAAATGTTTATCTGACGGCGCAAAGGTGAGTATGCCAGGATCGTACCATATTTTACAGATTTTGATATACACAGACCTTTCTGTGTTTCTTCC